>NZ_AXCW01000006.1 GCF_000603945.1 Actinotalea ferrariae CF5-4
ACCGGCCGGGCGACGACGGACCGGACCAGGAGACCGAGCGGATCGACGTGGGGGAGCTGCGGTGAACACCCCTCTGCGCCGGCTCGCGTCCGTCGTCGTCGTCATGTTCCTGACCCTGATGCTGGGCAGCACCTGGGTGCAGTTCGTCACCGCACCGGACCTCAACGCGGACGAGCGCAACGTCCGGACCCTCTACCGGGAGTTCGGCACCCCCCGCGGACCGATCGTCGTCGGCGGGGAGGCCGTCGCCTCCTCGGTCCCGGTCGACGACGTCTTCGGCTACCAGCGCGTCTACACGAACGGCCCGCTCTACGCGCACCTCACCGGCTACTACTCGGTGGTCTACCGCCGGTCCGAGCTCGAGTCCGCGATGAACACCGAGCTCAACGGCTCCGCGGACTCGCTCTTCCTGCGCCGCATCCAGGACCTCGTCACGGGCCGCCAGCCGCAGGGCGCCATCGTCGAGACGACGATCGTCCCCGCCATCCAGCAGGCGGCGTGGGACGCCCTCGGGGACCAGCGCGGCGCCGTCGTCGCGCTGGACCCGACCACCGGGGCGATCCTCGCGCTCGTGTCCAAGCCGAGCTACGACCCCGCGGCCCTCGCGTCCCACACGCAGGCCGACGTCACGGCGGCCTGGGAGGCGCTCAACGCCGACGAGGCCGAGCCCCTCATGAACCGTGCGCTGCGCGGGGACCTCTACCCGCCCGGCTCGGTCTTCAAGGTCGTCACGGCGGCCGCGGCCCTGGAGAACGGCCTGGACCCGGCCGCCCAGCTCCCGGCACCCGTGGAGCTCGACCTGCCGCTGACCACCCGGACGCTGCCGAACTTCGGGGGCGCCGCGTGCTCGCCGACCGGGACGCAGACGCTCGCCGACGCGCTCCGGATCTCGTGCAACACCGCGTTCGGGCAGCTCGGCCTGGACCTCGGCGCGGACGCCCTGCGGGATCAGGCGGAGGCGTTCGGCTTCTCCCAGCCCCTCGCCGTGCCGATGAGAGCCACGGAGAGCTCCTTCCCGGCCGAACCGGACGCCCCGTCCACGGCTCTCTCGGCGATCGGGCAGTACGAGGTGCGTGTGACCCCCTTGCAGGTGGCGATGATCTCCGCCGCCGTCGCCAACGACGGCGTCCTCATGCGCCCCTACTCCGTGGCGGCGGTGCGCAGCGCCGACCTCGAGGTCGTCGACGAGACGGACCCCGAGGAGATGGGGCGCGCCGTCTCGCCCGAGACGGCGCAGATCCTCACCGAGATGATGGTCGGCGTCGTGGAGTCGGGCAGCGGACGCGCGGCGCAGATCCCGGGCGTGCGGGTCGCCGGCAAGACCGGCACGGCCCAGACCGGCAACGAGGACGCCCCCCACGCGTGGTTCACGGCCTTCGCGCCCGCGGACGCCCCGCGCATCGCGGTCGCCGTCGTCGTGGAGAACGGCGGGTCGCTCGGCAACGAGGCGACCGGCGGGGCGGTCGCCGCCCCCATCGCGCGGGCGGTCATCCAGGCGGCGCTCCAGTGAGCCCGCGCGCCGCGTCCGCGTCCGCGGCGGGCGCCGCGACCGGCCGGCCGACGACGGACGGCACCGGACCGTGAAGCCGACCGAGGGCGTCGCGCTGGGCGACCGCTACCGCCTCGGCACCCGGATCGCCGTCGGCGGCATGGGTGAGGTGTGGGCCGCGCACGACACCGCGCTCGGGCGCGACGTGGCCGTCAAGGTGCTGCGGGAGGAGTTCGCGGGGGACGCCGGGTTCCTCGAGCGCTTCCGCACCGAGGCGCGCAACAGCGCCCAGCTCTCGCACCCGAACATCGCTGCGCTGTACGACTACGGCGAGCAGGACGGGTCGGCGTTCCTCGTCATGGAGCTCATCCTCGGAGAGCCCATGTCCGACCTGCTCGACCGGCAGCCCGTGCTCCCCACGCGCCGGCTCCTGCCGATCCTCGCCCAGACCGCCCGGGCCCTCCACGCCGCGCACGTCGCCGGTGTGGTGCACCGCGACGTCAAGCCGGGCAACATCCTCGTGGCCCGGACCGGGCAGGTGAAGATCACCGACTTCGGCATCTCCACGGCGATCAACCAGGTGCCGATGACGGCGTCGGGGATGGTCATGGGGACGGCGCAGTACCTCTCGCCCGAGCAGGCGATGGGCCGGGCCGCGACCCCCGCGTCGGACATGTACTCCCTGGGGATCGTCGCGTACGAGGCGCTGGTCGGGCACCGGCCCTTCACGGGGTCCACGGCCGTCGACATCGCGATCGCGCACGTCAACACCGCGGTGCCGCCGCTGCCGGCGTCGATCGACCCGGTGCTGGCGGACCTGGTCATGCGGATGCTCGACAAGGAGCCGCAGGGGCGGCCCCGGTCGGCCGCATCCCTCGCCCGGCACCTGGACGACATGCTCGACAAGACCCCGTCCGACGGCGTCCCGCTCGCCCAGGGCCGGCACGCGCGGCCGGTCGACGTCGTCGACGCGGACGAGCGCGCCGCGGCGCTGCCACCGGTGCTGCCGCCGGCGCGTCCGTCCGCGACGTCGGGGGGCACCGCCGCCTCGGCGTGGACGGCGTCGTCGGCGGAGGAGCCGGTGCCGGTTCCCGGCCCGGCGAGCACCGGACCCACCAGCACCGGCCCCGCGAGCGCTGGACCCACCAGCACCGGGCCCACGCGCACCGGGCCTTCGAGCACCGGGCCCACGCGCACCGGGCCTTCGAGCACCGCGCCCACGCGCACCGGGCCTACGAGCACCGGCCCCACCGCACCCGGCCCGATGGCCCCTGGTCCGACCGCTGCCGGTCCCGCCCTGCCCGCCGCTCCCACCTCAACCGCAGCAGCCACCTCACCCGCAGCAGCCGCGGCACCGGAGGTGCCCGCACGGCCGGCGGCAGCTGCAGCCGCAGCGCCCGCAGCGTCCGCCGTCCCCGCAGCGCAGCAGCCGCCGTCGGAGACACCCCCGCCGGACCGTCCTGCCGACGGCGCCCCCGCGGGCGTCCGCCGCGTCTCGACCAGCACCGGCCGCCGCTGGGGACCCGTCTCGCACCCCTTCGTGGCGCTCGTCCTCATGGTGATCTTCGCGCTCCTGGGCGCGCTGTTCGCGGATAGCCTGTGGGGTCCGTCCAGGGCGAGCGGTTCGGACCCCGCCTCCCGGGTCCTGGCAATCCAGGATGGGATGATCCAGTGGTTCCCTGGAGCACCAGGGACGACGACGACTGCGAGGGACCTGTAGTGGTGGACGACGCACCCCGGATGCTGGGCGGCCGGTACGAGGTCGGCGAGCTCATCGGGCGTGGCGGCATGGCCGAGGTCCACATCGGCCACGACACACGCCTGGGCCGCACGGTCGCGATCAAGATCCTGCGCTCCGACCTCGCCCGCGACCCGTCCTTCCAGGCACGGTTCCGCCGCGAGGCCCAGGCCGCCGCCTCCCTCAACCACCCCGCGATCGTCGCCGTCTACGACACGGGCGAGGACGTCCACACCGACCACGCCGGCACGGTCCACCACGTCCCCTTCATCGTCATGGAGTACGTCGAGGGCCACACCGTGCGGGACATCCTGCGCGACGGCTCCGCGGTGCCGATCGAGGAGGCCGTCGAGATCACGGTCGGCGTCCTCTCGGCGCTGGAGTACTCCCACCACGCGGGGATCGTCCACCGGGACATCAAGCCAGCGAACGTCATGCTCACCCCCACGGGTGCGGTCAAGGTCATGGACTTCGGCATCGCGCGCGCGATGGCGGACGCCGCCGGGACCATGACCCAGACTCAGGCGGTCATCGGCACGGCGCAGTACCTCTCCCCGGAGCAGGCGCGCGGCGAGGCCGTCGACGCCCGCTCCGACCTGTACTCCACCGGCTGCCTGCTGTTCGAGCTGCTCACGGGCCGGCCGCCGTTCATCGGCGACTCGCCCGTCGCGGTCGCGTACCAGCACGCCCGCGAGGAGGCCCAGGCCCCGAGCACGTTCGCGTCGGACGTGCCCGAGTCCCTGGACCGGATCACCGTCAAGGCGCTGGCCAAGGACCGCGACGACCGGTACGCCACGGCCGGGGACTTCCGCGCCGACCTCGAGGCCTCGCTGCGCGGCGGGCACATCGACGCTCCGCCGGTCGGCGCGATCGGCGCCGCAGCCGCGGCGGCCGGCCTCGCCGCGG
>NZ_AXCW01000007.1 GCF_000603945.1 Actinotalea ferrariae CF5-4
CCCCGTCCCGGGCAGCCGGGCGACCGCCACCGCGAGGGCGACCGCCAGCACCCCGACGACGGCGACGGCGGGACGCCAGGTCCAGCCGGCGGCGACGGCCGCCCCGACGGCGAGCGGCGCGAGGAGCCCCACTCCGGAGCCCATGGCGTTGGCCTCCGTCACGACGGCCGCACCGGCGGTGCCGTGGTGGCGGGCCAGCGCGGGCTGGGCGGCCGAGATGAGGAAGTTGCCGCCGATCGCCGCGATGACGACCGCCCCGATCGTCTGCCACGGCGCGGTGCCCAGCAGGAGCGCGACGAGCCCGACGAGCAGGACCGCGACGCCGACCAGGACCTGGATGCGCCGGCCGAGGCGCACCGCGAGCGTCGAGCTCATCGTGCCGGCGATGACCGTGCCCGCCGCCAGACCGGTGCCGTGCAGCCCGGCGAGCGCGAGGCTCGTGCCCTGCTCCGCGGCGATGAGGGGGACCGCCGGGCCGAAGCCGTAGAGGAACCACCCCCAGGTGACGAAGGTGCCGTAGAGCGTGAGCGTGAGGCGGTCGCGCCGCACGCCGGTCATCCCAGTCGCTCGACGACGTGGTCCACGCAGGAGGTCAGGGCCTGGACGTCGGCCGGGTCCACGGCGGGGAACATCGCGACGCGGATCTGGTTGCGCCCGAGCTTGCGGTACGGCTCGACGTCGACGACCCCGTGGCGGCGCAGGACCGCGCACACGGTCGGCGCGTCGACGGACGCGTCGAGGTCGACGGTGCCGACGACGGCGCTGCGCAGGCCGGGGTCGGTCACGAAGGGCTGCGCCCAGTCGCGGGCCTCGGCCCACTCGTACAGGTGCTGGGCCGACAGCGCGGTGCGGGCCGTCGCCCACGGCATGCCGCCGTGGTCGAGCATCCAGTCGAGCTGCTCGGCCAGCAGGACGAGGGTCGACAGCGCCGGGGTGTTGAGGGTCTGGTCGGCGCGGCTGTTCGTGATCGCCGTGGTCAGCGAGAGGAACTCCGGGACCCAGCGCCCGGAGGCGGCGACCTCCTCCGCCCGGGCGATCGCGGCGGGGGAGAGCACCGCGAGCCACAGGCCGCCGTCGGACGCGAAGGACTTCTGCGGGGCGAAGTAGTAGGCGTCCGTCTGCGCGAGGTCCACGGCGAGGCCGCCCGCGGCCGACGTCGCGTCGACGAGGGTCAGCGCGTCGTCGTCGGCCCCGGTGCGGTCGGGCCGGGCGACGGGCACGGCCACGCCGGTGGAGGTCTCGTTCTGCGGCCAGGCGTAGACGTCGACCCCGGCCTCCGCCTCGGGCAGGACCGCGGAGCCCGGCTCGGCGGTGCGCACGGTCGGGTCGGCGAGGAACGGCGCGGACCGCACCGCGCTCACGAGCTTGCCGCCGAACTCGCCGAAGCTGCACAGCTGGGCGCGCTCGCGGACGAGGCCGAGCGTCGCCACGTCCCAGAACGCGGTCGAGCCGCCATTGCCGAGGACGACCTCGTAGCCGTCGGGCGCGCCGAGCAGCTCCGCGACGCCCGCCCGCACGCGGCCGACGAGCGACCGGACCGGGGCCTGGCGGTGGGAGGTGCCGAGCAGCGTGCGGCCGACGGCGGCGAGCGCCTCCACCTGGGCCGGCCGGACCTTCGACGGCCCGGAGCCGAAGCGGCCGTCGACGGGGAGGAGGGCGGAGGGGATGACGATGTCGGTCGCGTCGGCCACGCGCCCACTGTAGGGGCGGCCGACGGGCCCCGGGGCGGGCCGTCCGGGGACGTAACCTTGGGGCGGACCAGGGGGGCCCACAGGGGACGAGCAGGAGGACGGAGCGCCGGTGAGCGACCTGATCGACACGACCGAGATGTACCTGCGGACGATCTACGAGCTGGCGGAGGAGGGCATCGTCCCGCTGCGCGCCCGCATCGCGGAGCGCCTCGGGCACTCCGGACCCACCGTGTCGCAGACGATCGCCCGGATGGAGCGCGACGGCCTGGTCGTCGTCAGCGGGGACCGGCACCTCGAGCTGACCGAGGAGGGCACGGCCAAGGCGACGCGCGTCATGCGCAAGCACCGCCTGGCGGAGCGGCTCCTCACCGACGTCATCGGCCTGGAGTGGAGCTACGTCCACGACGAGGCCTGCCGGTGGGAGCACGTCATGAGCGAGCGCGTGGAGAAGCGCCTCATCGAGCTGCTCGGCCACCCGCAGCACTCGCCCTACGGCAACCCGATCCCCGGCCTGGACGAGCTCGGGGACCCGACGGCGCCCGAGGGCTTCCTCGACGGCGTCGTGTCCCTCGTCGCCCACGCGCGCGCCGTGCCGGGGCCGAGCGAGGTCGTGGTCGGCCGGCTGGGGGAGCCGCTCCAGACGGACACCGAGCTCCTCCAGCGGCTCGTCGGCGCCGGCGTGCTGCCCGGTGCCCGCGTCCGTGTCGAGGTCGTGGACGGCATGGTCGCGGTGGGCGCCCCGGGCGCCGAGCTCGTGCTCGACCTGCCCGACGACGTCGCGCGGCACGTGTTCGTCGCGGCCGCCGACACGTCCGCGGCGTGAACTGAGACGCAGATCACACTCGGGCCGGGCCGCGGCCGCCGATCGTGGGCGGGCGGACCCCACCGGCGTGGCGCGGGCCGGCCCGGGCTCGCGCGGGCGACGCGCTGACCAGCGGGACCGCCGGTTGATCATCGCGCCGGCGGCCTTCCGGTCATTCCGTGCGGAGGCGGGCACGGGCGGCGACGTCGGGGACCTCCGTCCCGCGCGCCCCGGGCGCTCCCGTGATCGATCCGAGACATGTGCCCTGCGGTCGTGACCGGAGCGTGACATCGCCTCGAACGCTCGGGTACATTCGCGGTGCTTCGAGGAACCCTCCTCCCCGAAGCCTCCGAGCGGAACGCCGAGTCCTGCCGCCGCCCGGAGCCCCTCACGACATCACGGCAGGAGCGGGGGAACCACCACGGGCACCACACGGTGTCCTCGGGGTGAAGCCGGGTGACCGTCCTCGGACGGGAGCGCGGCCGGGTGATCTCCCACCCGAACCCGACAGCTCACCTCGTAGGCGTCCGGAGAGGTTCGAGTGACCGCAACGCATGAGCGCGCCCGCCACCGTGCAGCACGCCGCCCCCTGACCCCGCTGGACGACTTCGCCGGGAACCTGGCCACCGTGGGCCGCCGGTCCGCCGTCGTGGCCGCATCGTCCGGTCTCGTCGTCACGATGGCGCTCCCGGCGTCTGCCGCCCCGGCGGACAGCCCCGCGAACGCCCTGCCCGCCGTGGACGTCAGCGCCCTCACCGCCGAGGCCCGCGTGGCCCTGGCGACCGCCCCCGCCGTGTCGGTCCCCGCCGACGCCGCGTGGGAGTTCAAGGCGCCGCAGATCCAGATCACGGCCAACCCCGAGCCCGAGCCGGAGCCCGAGCCCGAGCCGGAGCCGGCACCCCGCCGGACCGAGAGCACCTCGCGGTCCACCGAGCGCGCTGCCGCGCCGGCCGCCGAGGCGCCCGCCGCCGCGGCCGTGCCGGCGAGCGCGGTCGGCTCCGCGGTCATCGAGATCGCCGCCCGGTACGTGGGCGTGCCCTACGTCTACGGCGGCTCGACCCCGGACGGCTTCGACTGCTCCGGGTTCACCTCGTACGTCTACGCCCAGCTCGGCATCACGCTGCCCCGCAGCTCCGCGGACCAGCGCTACGCCGGCACCGTCGTCTCGGCGGACCAGCGCCAGCCGGGCGACATCATCTGGACCCCGGGTCACATCGGCATCTACGCCGGTGGCAACACCCAGATCGACTCCCCGCGGCCGGGCAAGACGGTCCAGTTCCGGGAGATCTGGCAGAGCAACCCGATCTACATCCGGGTCGGCTGACCCTCCCGCCGACGACGTCGGCGACACACCCCGCACGAGAGCCCCGGGCCATCACGGTCCGGGGCTCTCGTCGTCGCGGGAGCGGGCGGCGCTGCGTCTCGGGGCGGTCCGCGCGGGCGGTCCGCGCGGGAGGTCCGCGTGGGCGGACCGGGCGGATCGTGGACCGGCAGGCCAGGTGTTCACCGGTCGTTCGCGCGCCCGGGGGCCGGCTCCGGCGGAGGCGCAGTACGCTGGCACCGCTCCACCAGGCGGACCTGGCAGCCGGTCAGGTCCCGGTGCGCTGGTCCCGGAGGCTGCCGTGCTACGGACGACAGACCGAGTCACGACGGGCGCCGGCGTGCGCCCGGACACCTTCACCGTGCTCCAGGCGGCCCGGGACGACCCGGACGGGGACGCCGCGTCGGGTGAGCATCCCGGCCCCTCCCTGGACCCCGGTGCGCTGCCCCGGGCGCTGGTGCTCAACGCGAGCCGGGAGCCGCTGTGCGTCGTCGGCGTGCACCGGGCCGTGTCCCTGGTGCTGGCCGGCAAGGCGGTCGTGCTGGAGTCGGACGGCCGCCTGCTCCGGTCGGAGCGGACCGCCCTGCCCGTGCCCCACGTGCTGTGCCTGACCCGCTACGTCCACGTGCCGTACCGGCGGTCGCTCACCCCGACCCGGCGCACGGTGCTGGCCCGGGACGGCCACCGGTGCGCCTACTGCGCCGGCCCGGCGGACACGGTGGACCACGTGCACCCGCGGTCCCGCGGCGGCACCCACTCCTGGACGAACGTGGTGGCCGCGTGCTCCCGCTGCAACCACCGCAAGGCGGACCGCCTGCTCGCCGAGATCGGCTGGCAGCTCCTCGTGACGCCCGCGCACCCGCGCGGGCCGGTCGCCGTCCTCGGGGCCGCGGTACGGCCGCACCCGTCCTGGATGGCCTACCTGGCGGCGTGAGCGACACCTCCGGGGGACCGAATCCGCCCGGTAGCGTCGGTGGCTCGGCACACTGTGGAGCAGGGGCGAGCGAAGGAGGCAGCGATGACGGCCGACGACGTGGTCCTCGTGGGCGTGGACGGCTCCGCGCCGAGCCTGCGCGGTCTGGACTGGGCGGCCGCGCACGCGGCCGTGCACGGCCGTCGGCTGTACCTCGTGTGCTCCTACTCGATCCCGTCCTTCAGCACGGCCGCCCTCGACGGCGGGTACGCCGCCCTGGACGACACGGCCATCCAGCAGGGCGCCCGGGCCGTGCTCGAGGAGGCCGAGGCGCGCGTCCTGCGCACCGGCGTCCCGGTCACCTCCGACGTCGCGACCGGCGACGCGGCGGCCGTGCTCATCGAGCTGTCCCGTGGTGCCGCGACGGTCGTCGTCGGGACGCGCGGCCGTGGGGGGTTCGCCGAGCGGCTCCTCGGGACGGTGTCCTCGGCGCTGCCGGCGCACGCGCACTGCCCGACCGTGGTCGTGCCCTCGCGTCAGGCCTCGGCCGCCAGTCCCGAGGTGACGGGTCCGGCGCGACCGGTGCGGCGCATCGTCGTCGGGGTGGACGGCTCGCCTGCCGCAGAGGCGGCCCTGGAGCACGCCATCGTCGAGGCGGAGACGTGGGGTGCGGAGCTCACCGCGGTCGCGGGCGTCCCCATGGGCTCGGGGTCCGGCCTGCTGGCGTGGCTGCCCGCGGCCCAGGACCACGAGCAGGTGCTCCGCGACGTCGCCGAGGGTCTGGACGTCGTCGTGGACCGCGCCCTGGTGGAGCACCCCGGGCTGCAGGTCCGCCGGCACGTGCTCGACGGCACCGGGGCCGCCCTCCTCACGGAGTTCTCCACCGCCGTGGACCTCGTCGTGGTCGGGTCGCGCGGCCGGGGCGGGTTCGCCGGCCTCCTGCTCGGCTCCACGAGCCAGGCGGTCCTGCACCACGCCGTCTGCCCCGTCATGGTCGTGCGGGTGCCCGCGCGCGACGACGAGTGGTCGCCGACGGACGTGGGGCGCCGCCGCTGACCCGCACGACCGGTGGGGGCCTCGCGCGACCGCTGACGCGCGCGCCGGGGTGCGTCCGCGCCGAGGTGCGGGCTCCGGTGGGCGCGGGCGGGAGCGAGCGGCTCAGACGGTCGTGCGGGGGGTGTCCGGCCGCCGCACGAGCGGCGTGAGGACGATCGTCGAGCGGGTGCGGACGACGAACGGCTCCGCGGCGATCCGCTCGACCACGGCGTCGAGGTGCCGCACGTCGTGGGCGCGGACGTGGACGAGGGCGTCCGCCTCGCCGGCGACCGTGCTGGCCGTCACGATCTCGGGGTAGCGCTCGAAGGCGTCCCGCATCGTCGCGGGCCGCGTGGCCCCGGTGCAGTAGACCTCGACGTGCGCCTCCGTCGCCCAGCCCAGGGCGGCCGGGTCCAGGCGCACGGTGAACCCGTCGATCACGCCGCGGGCCAGGAGCCGGTCCACCCGGCGCTTGACCGCCGGGGCGGAGAGGTTCACGACCGCGCCGATCCGGGCGAAGCTGGCGCGGGCGTCGAGGCCGAGCTGGTCGAGGATCGCCAGGTCGGTCCGGTCCAGCAGCGGGGCGTCCTCGGGCATGGGCTCAGCATGCCCGAGGACACCCCGGTTGCCGCGGACGCCCGCCGCCCTCCCGCGGGCGGATTCCGCACCATCCGCCCTCCGCCGGGCGGAGATCGCGAAATCTGCCCTCGGGTGTTGGCGGAGGCAGGCGGTGCCGGCGGGTGGAGCGGGCGGTGGGCGGAGGGGCGGCGAGGCCGTCAGCGCAGGGCGTCGGCCAGCTGGTCGAGCGCCCAGTCGAGGTCCTCGAGGGAGATGACCAGGGGCGGCGCGATGCGGACGGTCTGGCCGTGGGTGTCCTTGACCAGGACGCGCCGCTGCAGCAGCCGCTCGCTCACCTCGCGCCCGGTGCCGCGGGAGGGGTCGACGTCCACGCCGGCCCACAGGCCCGCGACGCGGTAGCGCACGAGGAGGCCCTCCTCGACCATCGCCGCGAGCCGCTCCTCGAGGTGCTCGCCCAGCTCGCGGGCGCGCGCCTGGTGCTCGCCGGTCTCCAGCAGGTCCACGACGGCGAGCGCGACCGCGCACGACAGCGGGTTGCCGCCGAAGGTCGAGCCGTGCGTCCCGGGGGTGAGGACCGCCAGGACGTCCCGGCGGCCGACGACGGCGCTCACGGGCACCACGCCGCCGCCGAGCGCCTTACCCAGCGTCACGAGGTCCGGCTTCACGCCGGCGCGCTCGCACGCGAGCGTCGCCCCCGTGCGGCCCAGGCCCGACTGGATCTCGTCGGCGATGAAGAGCACGTCGTGCTCGTCGCAGACCGCGCGCACGGCGGCCAGGTAGCCCTCCGGCGGCACGATCACGCCGGCCTCGCCCTGGACCGGCTCGATGAGCACGGCCACGGTCGTGGCGTCGACGGCGGCGGCCAGCGCCTCGGCGTCGCCGTAGGGGACCACCCGGAAGCCGGGCGCGAACGGGCCGAAGCTGCGCCGGGCGTCGTCGTCGCTGGAGAAGGAGACGATCGTGGTGGTGCGGCCGTGGAAGTTGTCCGCGGCGACGACGATCGACGCCTGGCCCTCCGGGACGCCCTTGACCTCGTAGCCCCACTTCCGCGCCGTCTTGACGGCCGTCTCGACGGCCTCGGCACCCGTGTTCATGGGCAGGACGAGGACGCCGTCGGGCGCCGCGAGGAGCGGCTCCAGGAGCAGTGCCAGTCGGGTGGCGAACGGGGCCAGCAGGTCGTGGTCGAACGCCCGGGAGGTGAGCGTGAGCCGGTCGAGCTGGGCGTGCGCCGCGGCCACGAGGTGCGGGTGGCGGTGCCCGAAGTTCAGCGCGGAGTAGCCGGAGAGCAGGTCCAGGTACTCGCGGCCGTCGGTGTCCTGCACCCAGGCCCCCTCGCCGGAGGCGAGGACGACGGGCAGCGGGTGGTAGTTGTGCGCGAGGTGGTCCTGCGTCGGGGCGGGCGTGGCCT
This sequence comes from Actinotalea ferrariae CF5-4, assembly GCF_000603945.1. GTDB lineage: Bacteria > Actinomycetota > Actinomycetes > Actinomycetales > Cellulomonadaceae > Actinotalea > Actinotalea ferrariae. The sequence goes on from NZ_AXCW01000007.1 coordinate 7,750, forward strand.
CCGGTGCGGGCGCGCCGTCGGCGGAGGCGTCGGTGCTGGGGCGGTCCACGTCGAGGCTCATCGGGCGTCCCGGATCTCCAGCGTGCAGCACTTGGCGCCGCCGCCACCCTTGAGGAGCTCGCTGGTGTCGACCGCGAACGGCTCGAAGCCGCGGTCGCGCAGCGCCTCCGCGAGGTCCGTGGCGCCCGGCGCCAGCACGACGCGGCGGCCGTCGGAGACCGCGTTGAGGCCCAGGGCCACGGCGTCGCGCTCGGTGGCGATGATCGCGTCCGGGTACATCTCCTCGAGCACGCGGCGCGACTCCTCCGAGAACGCCGGCGGGAAGTACGCGACCAGCGGCTGCTCGGCGTCGCCGTCGATCACCGCGAGGGCGGTGTCGAGGTGGTAGTAGTGCGGGTCCACGAGCTCCAGGCTGACGACCTCGCGGCCGACCAGGGAGGCGAGCTCGCCGTGCGAGGAGCGGTCGGTGCGGAAGCCGTGGCCGGCGAGGAAGACGTCCCCGACGAGCAGGATGTCGCCCTCGCCCTCGTTGACCTCGCGCGCCGTGTGGGTGGTGAAGCCGGCGTCGGCGAACCACTGCTCGTAGGCCGGGCCCTCGGGCGCGCGCTCGGCGTAGCGGAACTGCGCCGAGTAGACGACGCCGTCCACGACGGTCGCGCCGTTGGCCGCGTAGACCATGTCCGGCAGGCCGGGGATCGGGTCGATGAGGTCGACCGTGTGGCCCCAGTCGAGGTACGTGCGGTAGAGCGTCTCCCACTGCTGGACGGCGAGGTCGCGGTCCGTGAACCGCGTGACGTCCATCCAGGGGTTGATCTCGTAGCTGACGGTGTAGTGCTCCGGCCGGCACATCAGGTAGCGGCGGGGGGTGCTGGTGCGCTCGACGGTGGCGGTCTGAGCGAGGGTCTCGGTCATGCGGGCGTCCTCCGGGTCTCGGGGGGCACTCGCGGCGCAGCGCCGGGTGGTCGCCGCAGGCCGTCTGGTGCTGGTGTCGAGGCTAGGGCCGAAAGGCCCAGACGGCCGTGTGGCGACGCTGTGCGCAGGCGGGCGAAACGTTGCGTGATCAGGCGCTGGGCGGCGATTCGTTGCGTCGACCGGCGCCGCCGTCGTCGCGCGGCACCCGGCGCGCGGGTCAGCGGCCCGTGACCTCGGTGTGGACGCGGTGCAGGGCGAACGTGACCATCGCGCGGAGCACGGGTCGCAGGACCGGGGCGGTCCACGCCGCGGGGAGTCCGCGCAGGTGCACGCGCTCGACCCAGGTGGCCTCGCAGGTGTCCGGCCCGAGCGGTCGGACCCGCAGCTCGGCGGTGCCCAGCAGCAGCGGGCCGAGCTTCTCGTAGACCGCGGTGCCGACGGTGCCGGGCCCGTTCTCGTCCGTGTGCGGGGGGACGGACCGGACGACCTCCATGCGGTCGACGACGCCCGGCGCCCCGCGGGTCGCGAACGGCCCGCTCACCGCCGTGAAGACGGCACCCACCGGCAGGCTCGGGGCCGCGTCCATGCGGGTCAGGGGGATCCAGCGGACGTGGTTGCGCATGTCGGTGAGCAGCACCCAGGCGTCCTCGGCGCGCAGCGGCAGGACGCGGTGGGCGACGGCGGCGGGGGCGCCGCTCGCGTCGTCGCCCGCTGCGGCGTGCGCGGTGGGGGCCGGGGCGGCGGGGGCGCCGCGGCGGGACATCAGGACGGGCCTCATGCAGGACCTCGCGAGCTCGGGAGCAGTGCCTCGGACCAGTGCCGACGGTAGTAGCGTCGCACGACATGGAGACACGGGTGCTGGGACGGACAGGGCGCGACGTGACGGTCGTGGGGCTGGGCTGCTGGCAGCTCGGCGCGGACTGGGGCGACGTCGGCGACGAGCAGGCGATGGAGATCCTGCGCGCCGCCGTCGACGCGGGCGTCACCTTCCTCGACACGGCCGACGTCTACGGGGACGGCCGGTCGGAGCGGTTCGTGGGGCGGCTGCTCCAGGAGCGGCCGGACGCGGGGCTGGTGGTGGCGACCAAGATGGGCCGCCGGTCGGACCCGCACGTGCCCGAGGCCTACACGCTGGACGCGATGCGGGCGTGGACGGACCGGTCGCGGGAGAACCTCGGCGTCGAGACGCTGGACCTCACCCAGCTGCACTGCCCGCCGACCCCGGTGTACTCCCGCGACGACGTCTACGACGCCCTCGACACCCTGGTCGACGAGGGGCGCATCGCCGCCTACGGGGTCTCGGTCGAGACCGTCGACGAGGCGCTGACGGCCATCGCGCGGCCGAACGTCGCCAGCGTGCAGATCATCCTCAACGTCTTCCGGCGCAAGCCGGTCGAGGAGGTGCTGCCCGCCGCCGCGGAGGCTGGCGTGGGCATCATCGCGCGGGTGCCGCTGGCGAGCGGGCTGCTCTCCGGCAAGTTCGACGAGACGACGCAGTTCGCGGAGAACGACCACCGGACCTACAACCGCGGCGGCGACGCGTTCGACGTCGGCGAGACGTTCGCGGGCGTGCCGTTCGAGGTGGGTGTCGCCGCGGCGCGCGAGGTGGCTGCGCTGACGCCCGAGGGGGCGACGACGGCGCAGCTCGCCCTGCGGTGGATCATCGACCAGCCGGGCGTCACGACGGTCATCCCGGGTGCGAGCCGCCCGGCGCAGGCGCAGGCCAACGCCGCCGCCGCGACCCTGGCGCCGCTGACGGACGAGCAGCAGGAGACGCTGCGCCGCCTCTACGACGAGCGCATCCGGGAGCACGTGCACGGTCGCTGGTGACCCGCTGAGCCGTCCGGTGAGGGCCGGGGTCGCCGGGCGGCTCCGACCCTCACCGGTGTCAGGCGTCGACGGGCCGGTCAGGCGTTGGCCGGCGTGCCCGCGGGCGGGGTGGGCTCGCCGAACGCCTCGAGCTCCTCGTGCAGGTCGTCGCTCTCGCGCGCGGGCTCGTCCTTCGACTTCAGCAGCGCGATGCCGAGGATGAGCATCCCGAACACCGGCTTGGCGATGACGTCGGCGACGGAGTACCCGACCTGGCGGGCGACCTCCGCGGCGACGGGGTCGGCCATGACCATCGGCGCGATGTAGGCCAGCGGGTACACGCCCCAGCTGAGCAGCAGCACCCAGCGCAGCGCGTCGACGAGCCGCCGCATGCCGGCGGACTGCCGGTCCAGCGAGCGCTTCAGCTGCACGAACAGCACCCACAGGATGTACAGGAACGGCACGGTGGAGGCCGCACCCCAGACGGTGCGCTCGACGGAGTCGGCCGCCGCGAGCTCACCGGGCCAGCCGAGCCCGATCATGAGGACGGCGGCGATCGTCAGGCGGACGAGCAGGGTCCGCGTCACGCTCGGGGCCAGCTTGAGCACGACGACGAGCTCCGCGAGCAGGAGCGGGACCGTGAGGAACCAGTCCACGTAGCGGTACGCCTCGTTGAACGGCACGCCGTCCTGGACGTAGACGCCGTCGGTGAAGGTGAAGGCCTCCTCCCACGACGTGAAGATCCGCAGGTAGTGGTAGAGCGCGATGCCCACCACCAGGGTGGAGATCGTCACCGCCATGCGGTGCTTGGGGTGCACCCTCTCGCGGATGAGCAGGAAGAACAGGAGAGAGGCCCCCATCGACGCGATCACGAAGGAGAACGCGTTGTAGACGAGGTCGAACTGGGCGGCCGACAGCTGGAGCTGGTCGGACATCGTTGTCCTCCTGGAGTCAGGGTCCCGGCCGGGTGCCGGACACCTGACGCCCACAACGGAAGTCCTCTTCCGTGATCATCCGAGCCGCGGGTGAGGAGAGATCAGCGACCTCTCAACGATCAGCACGGTCTCAGGGATCAGCGCCGCCTCAGCCGGGGCGGGAGGACACTCCCGGTCACTGGCGCGCGATCAGCGGCGGCCGGTGTCGCCCGGGGCCGTCCAGCTGGCGGCCGGGTCGGTGCGGTCGGTCTCCACGAGGCGGACCCCACGGCCGTCGGTGATCGCGGGGGCCGGGGCGTCGGACGCCGCGACCTCGATGATCCGCGGGAAGCGCTCCGGCGGCGGTCCGAACGCCTGCCGCGCCGAGCCGACCACGGTCCGGCCCAGCGCCCGGGCACCGGTCGCGCCGATGACGGCGCCGATCCCGAACGGGGCCAGCCGCCCGAACGCCAGCGCGCCCTGCTTCGCCGCCTGCCGCCGCAGGAAGCGCCGCGCGAGGCGCGCGTTGACCCGCTTGATCGTCGTCGTCGGCATGTTCACGAGGAGGGTGCGCGCCCAGCCGCCGTTGAGGCCCACCTCACCGCTGATCGCGGTGCTGCCCTGCTCGCCGAGGACCGTGGCCATGAGCAGCGTCCGGCGTCGCGCCGTCTCCTCGACCCCGATGCCGTGCACGTCCGCGACGGCGAGCGCGAAGGCCGACGACGCCCCGAAGAACGTCGCGACCTCGGCGCTCGTCAGCGCGATGCCCACGCCGGTGCCGATCGCCGGGGCCGCCGCGGCCGCCCCGACCGCCCCGCCCGAGGTGGACACGGCCATGAGGTACTGCTTCTCCAGCAGCGCGATGATCTGCGCCGGGGACGCCTCGGGGTTGCGCCGGCGCAGGCGCTCGACGTGCGCGCGGACCGCCGCCGACGGGATCGACACGGCCTTGTCGAGGGCCGCGTCCAGGACCGGGACACCGGTGAGCGGGGACGACGACGCCCCGGGTCCGGCCTGCTCGGCCGGGCCCGGGGGCAGCGTCGCGGCGGTGAAGACGTCGTCGGGCACGGGCGGGGTCCGGCCGTCGTGGCCGTGCGGGTACGGGACGTCAGGCATGTCCCGATGGTCGCACGGGCCACGCGGGCCGTCGCGGCCGCCCGTCTACCGCCGGACGGTGATCGTGGTCATCCGCTCGACCCCGTCACCGAGGTCCACCCGGATCACGTACTGGCCCTCGCCCCAGCCCTTCGTGCTGAGGTTGAAGACGTACTGGCCGTCGGCGACCCGGAACATGCTGCCGGCGTCGGCCCCGGTGGTCGAGACCACCGTGATGTCACCGCTGCCGCTCGCCGCGCCGACCTTCGCGACGGACAGCGTCGCCGGCGTCCCGGTCGCCGGCGCACTGTCGCCGGTGAGGCGGAACTTCACCGGGACGGTGCTGCCCGCCTTGAAGGCGGATCGTCCGTCGTTGCCGATCGGCGCCAGGAGCGCCGACCACTCGAGCGCGACCGTGACCCGGAAGGTGGCCGTGCTCTGCTTGCCCGCGTCGTCGGTCGCGGTGCAGGTCACGGTGGTGACGCCGAGCGGGAAGGTGCTCCCGCTGCTCCGGTCGCAGACGACGAGCGGGGTCGCGTCGACGAGGTCCGTCGCCGTGGCGACGAACGCCACGGGCGCCCCCGCGGGCGACGTCGCCGTGACGGTGCGGTCCGCCGGCACGGTGAGCGTGGGAGCGGTCGTGTCCTGGACGGTGACCGAGGCGGTCGTCACCGTGCTGCGGTTGCCCGCCGTGTCGACCGCGGTGCACGACAGCCCGGTGCTGCCGAGGCCGAACAGGCTCCCCGACACCGGCGTGCAGCTGACCGTCAGCGGGCCGTCCACCAGGTCGGTGGCCGTCGCGGAGTAGGTGACGACGGCGCCCGCCGGGCCGGTGGCCTCGGAGACCACCGAGCCGACCGTGATGACCGGCTCCGTCGTGTCCCGGACCGTCACCGTGAAGCTGCCGGTGGCGGTGTTGCCCGCCCGGTCGGTGGCGCGGCAGTCCACGTTCGTGGTCGTCAGCGGGAATGTGGAGCCGGAGGGCGGCGTGCAGGTGACCACGACGGTGCCGTCCACGACGTCGGACGCCGTGGGGGCGAAGGTCACGGGCGCACCGGTCGCGCCCGTCGCCTCGGCCGTGAGGGACGTGAGCGGCGACAGCACGGGTGCCGTGGTGTCGGTGACGACGACGTCGACGCTGCCTCGGCCGACGTTGCCGGCCTCGTCGGTGGCGGTGCACCGCACGGTCGTCGTACCGACCGGGAAGGTCGTGCCCGAGGCAGGGACGCAGGCCACGGTCACGTCCGATGCGTCCGTGACGGCGTCCGTCGCGGTGACCGCGAAGGTGACCGGTGCCCCGCCCGGGCCCGTGGCCTCCGCGCGCTGGTCGCCGGGCAGGGACAGCTGGGGGGCCGTCGTGTCCTGGACCGTCACGGAGATCGTGCCCGTCGCCCTGTTGGACCGGGTGTCCGTCGCCGTGCAGGTCACGGTGGTCGAGCCGAGGGCGAAGAGGCTGCCCGACGGCGGCACGCAGCCCACCGGCAGACCGCCGTCGACGATGTCGGACGCGGAGGCCGCGAACGCGACGACGGCGCCGCCGGGTCCGGTCGCCTCGGTCACGAGGTCGCCGGGCAGCGTGAGCGCCGGCGCCGTGCTGTCACCCACGGTGACCGTGATGGAGCCGGTGCCGCGGTTGCCGCTGTCGTCGACCGCCCAGCACTCGACGGGCGTGACGCCGAGCCCGAACACCTGCCCGGACGTCGCGTCGCAGGTCACCGCCACGTCCGCGTCCACGAGGTCGGCCGCCGTGACGGCGAACGCCACGGGGGCGCCGGCCGGACCGGTCGCCTCGACCGTCGGGCTCGTGCCGGTGAGCACCGGGGCCGTCGTGTCCCTCACGACGACCAGGAACGCGCTCGAGCTGCCGTTGCCGCGGGAGTCCACAGCGGTGCAGGTGACGGTGGCGCTGCCGAGGGGGAACGTCGACCCCGAGGCGGGCGTGCACGTCACGTCGCGCGACCCGTCGACGGCGTCCGTCGCGGACGCGGCGAACTCCACCGGGGCGCCGTCGGGCCCGGTGGCCTCGGCGTCGATGGTGCCGGGCACCGTCAGCGCCGGTCCCGTGGTGTCCCGGACGGTGACGGTGAGGAACGCGGTGTCGCTGTTGCTGCGCGCGTCGACCAGGTCGCACGTCACCCGGGTGTCGCCGAGCGGGAAGACGCCCCCAGGCCTCGGGCTGCAGTCGGCCTCGACGGGTCCGTCGACGAGGTCGAGGGCCTCGGTGCTCCAGGTGGCGGTGGCGCCGTCGGGCCCGGTCGCCTCGACGGTGACGTCGGCGGGGGCGTACGCGGGCGCGGTGGTGTCGACCACGGTGACCGTGAAGGCGGCGCCGCCGGTGTTCCCGGCGCCGTCGCGGGCGGAGCACGCCACGGACGTCGTGCCGAGGGCGAAGGTCGAGCCGGAGGCGGGGGTGCAGGTGGCGGCCAGCCCGGGGTGGACGGCGTCGAAGACGGTGGGTGCGAAGGTCACGGTGGCGCCGTCGCCGGACGTCGCCTCGACGACGTCCAGGACCGGAGGCGTGACGACCGGCGCGGTCGTGTCCTGCACGCGCACGAGCCGGTCACCGGTCGACGTGTTACCGGCCCGGTCGGTCGCGCTGCAGCGCACGGTGGTGGTGCCGAGGGCGAAACGCGTGTCGGGCAGGGGCTCGCAGACCACGGACACCACGCCGTCGACGACGTCGCGCGCCGTCGCGCCCGTGCCGTCGACGGTGGCCACGACGCCGTCCTCGTCCGTCGCCTCGAGGACGACGTCGGGGAGCGTCAGCGCGGGAGGGGTCCGGTCCAGCACCGTGACGACGAGGCTGCCGATGGCCGTGCGCAGGGCACGGTCGACGGCGGAGCAGGTGACGGTGGTCGAGCCCAGCGCGAAGAGCGAGCCGCTCACCGGGCTGCAGCTGACGGTCAGGTCGCCGTCGACGAGGTCGGAGGCGGACGCGGTGAAGGTCACCTCGGCGCCGTCGGGGCCCGTCGCCTCCGCGGTGGTACCGGTGAGGGTCAGGCTGGGGGCGGTCGTGTCCGCCACGGTGATCGTGAAGCTCGCGGTGCCCAGGATGCCCGCGGCGTCCGTGGCCGTGCAGGTGACCGTCGTCTCGCCGAGGGCGAAGCCCGTCCCGGAGGCCCGGTCGCACGTGACGGGGCGGCTGCCGGAGACGAGGTCGGTGGCGGTCGGCGCGAACGTCGCGACCGCGCCGGCCCCGGAGGTCGCCTCGAGCGTCTGGTTCGTGACGGTGATCGACGGCGGGGTGGTGTCGGCGACGGTGACGGTGAGGGTCCCGGAGGAGGTGTTCGACCGGGTGTCCGTCGAGGTGCAGGTCACCGTCGTGGCGCCGAGCCCGAAGGTGCTCCCGGCGGCCGGGACGCACGTGACCGGTCGGGCGCCGTCCACGAGGTCGGTGGCCGTGGCTCCGAGCGGCACGGTCGCCCCTCCTGGGCCCTGCGCCTCGACGGTGACGTCCGTGAGGGTCAGGGCCGGGCCGGTCGTGTCCACCACGGAGGCGGTGAAGGTGCCGCTCGCGATGTTCCCGCGGGAGTCGACGGACGTGCACGTCACGGGCGTCGTGCCCAGGGGCAGGACGCTCCCCGACGCGGGCGTGCAGGAGACGGGCCGGGGGGCCGCGTCGCCGCCGTCGTACGCGGAGGCGGTCCAGGAGACGGGCGCCCCGGAGGGGCCGGTCGCCTGCACCGACAGCGCTCCGGGCAGCGCGAGGACGGGCGGGGTGGTGTCGGCCGGGCGCTGGACGGTGAGGGTGAAGGTGGCCGGTGCGGTGTTGAAGACGCCGCCGATGCCGCCGGTCACCGACACGGTGACGGTGTACGCGCCCGGGGTCGCGCTGGAGAAGGTCACGGGCACGCGCGGGCCGCACCCGGTCAGGGGTGCGGGGGTCGACACGGTCACCTCGGCCGGCGCGGAGACGCGCAGCGTGCCGGGGTTGCCGCTGGTGACGTTGCAGTTGTTCTGGCCGCCGTCGCCCTCCTCGCGGCGGTCTCGCTCGACGAGGTAGTAGCTCATCGTCGTCGAGCCGCCTGCGGTGATCGTGGTCGTCCCGCTCGCGGCGACGTCGATGAGCACCGAGTCCGCGGCGGCGGGTGTGGCGATCCCGGTGATCGCGAGCGCGAGGGCCGCGGCGCCCGCGAGGGCGCGCGTCAGCCGGAGCCGCGCGGTGCGGCGTCGTACGGCGCGGTGCGGTGTGGTGATGTGCCTGGCCATGGCGCGGTCCCCCGAGGAGCACCGACGCCGGTTTCGCCATTGCTCCCCGCCGGGCTGGGGGCGACCACGGGCCCCGGCGGATCGTCGCTCGTCGCTGTCGCCGAGTATCACGAGGGCGTGAGATCAACAGGGTGGTTCCACCCCATTTCACCCAGGCGAAGATCGTCTGCCGCGTGACGGCCCGACAGCTCCACCCGTTCGGAGCAGTCGTACCCGGCGGCGGCCGTGCGTCCGCGCCCCGCCGCCAGGTGCCGCGGGTCAGGCGATGCCGTCGGCGGTGACGTGAGTCCCGTCCGGCACCGTCCCCCCGGTGCCGGTCAGCCGCGCCTCGCCCTCGACGACGACGTCGCGCCCGAACGTCCAGTCGCCCTCGACCCGCAGGGCGGTGGCCGCACGCAGCGACGGGGTGTGCGGCACCCGGGCGTCGAAGGCGTCGATGGTCTTGTAGTGGTCGGTGTCGAGGTCGACGAACGGCGCGTCGACCTGGGCGACGAGGCGGTGGGCGTCGTCGTCGGCGTAGACGTCCGAGCGCAGGACGAGCAGGTCGTTCGTCGTCTTGACCGGCAGGAAGCGGCTGCGCGGGACCTCCAGGGCCGTGGCGCCGTCGAACGCCTCGACCGCGGCACCCATCGCGGACTCGATCTGCACGACCGGGGTGGAGTCCTTGCGCGTCGGGTCGACGGTCTTGTCGTTGCGGATCAGCGGCAGCTCCAGGACGCCGCCCGTGCGCTCGAGCTCCGCGGCGAGCGCCCGCAGGTCGAACCACAGGTTGTTGGTGTGGAAGAACGGGTGCACGTCGATGTCGGAGGCGACGTCGGCGTCCTCGGGCGGGGTCTGCGCGGTCTCGCGCAGGACGATCCGGTCGTCGGAGCGCCGGACGACCAGGTGCCCGCCCTTGCGGTCCGCGGGGGTCCGTCGGCACACCTCGGCGGCGTACGGCGCGCCGCTGGCGGCGAACCAGCCGGCGATGCGCGCGTCCGGGACGGCGCCGAGGTTGTCGGAGTTCGACACGGACGCGTACCGGAAGCCCGCGTCGAGCAGCGCCTGGAGCGTCCCGGACGCGTAGAGCGCGGTGTAGAGGTCGCCGTGGCCCGGCGGGCACCACTCCAGGCTCGGGTCCTCGGGCCACTCGACGGGCGTCAGGTCGTCCGCGCGGAGCTTGGGCTCGCGGTTCTGCAGGAAGTCCAGAGGGAGGCCGTCGACGGCGAGCTCCGGGTAGCGCGCGAGGGCGGCGAGCGAGTCGTCCTGCGTGCGGAAGCTGTTCATGAGGATCAGCGGCAGGCGCGCACCTGTCGCGGCGCGCGCCGCCAGGACCTGCCCTGCGATGACATCGAGGAACGTCCGGTCCCCGCGCACGCGCAGGAGGGACTTGGCCCTGTCCATCCCCATCGAGGTGCCCAGGCCGCCGTTGAGCTTGAGGACCGCCGTGGCCGCGAGGGCCTCGCGGGCCGCGTCGTCGTCGACCTGCACCGTGTCGACGTGCGGGACGTCCGTGAGGGGCCGCACCGAGGACTCGGGGATCACGCCCGTCTCCCCGGACTCCAGGAGACCGTAGAAGCGGGTGAAGACGTCGACGGCCGTGGGGGACACCCCGGCCTCCTCCATCTTGCGGCGGGCCAGGGCAAGTCCGTCAGCGCTCATGGTCATCAACCTAGGTGCGGGCACCGACACCCGCACGGGGTGGTCTCGCGCGGTGGACGCCCGGGGCGTCCGGGCCTGGTCTGCGGCGGTGCTGCGCGCCGCGGGGCGGACGCGCGGTCGTGCGGGGTGCGCGGCTCAGTCGCCGTCGTGCCGCGCGCCCGTGGCATGCTGCGGCACCCGCACGTGGACGGCGTTGCGCTGCACCTCGAACGTCGTGGGCGTCCCGCCGACGACCTCCCCGTCCAGGTTGAGCCGGAGCGGGGGGTCGGTGACGAGGCGGACCCGCCGCGTGGTGCGGTGGTGGACCTTCTCGTGCTCGACGAAGTGCCCGCTCCGCACGAGCCGGGCCATGCTCACGTGGTCCCGCAGCCGGCCCTGCTCGACGACGGCGACGTCGAGGGCGTGGTCGTCGATGTCGGCGAGCGGGGCCACGGTCGCCCCGCCGCCGAAGTGCCGGCCGTTGCCGACCGACACCTGCAGGACGTCGGGGACGGTGAGCGTCGGGTGGTCCCCGTCGGGGAACTCCAGGCGGGCGACGAACGGCTCGTGGCGGCGGTACGCGCGCACGGCGGCCAGGGGGTAGGCGAGCGGGCCGAGCCGGCGCTTGAGGGCGGGGGACAGCGCGTCGGTGACCGCCACCGAGAGCCCGGCCGAGGCGACGTTGAGGAACGGCCGGCCGTCCGCGCGGCCGAGGTCCACGTCCACGTCCTTGCCGTCGGTGAGGACCGCGCACGCGGCGCGCAGGTCGCCGGGGATCTGCAGGGTCCGGGCGAGGTCGTTGGCGGTGCCCAGCGGGAGGACCCCCAGGACCGTGCGGGTGCCCGCGAGGTGCCCGGCCGCGCAGCCGATCGTGCCGTCGCCGCCCCCGACGACGAGGAGGTCCGGCGGCTCGGTCATGACGCGCTCGAGGACGGCGACCAGCTCGTCGCCCGAGCGGATCGCGTGGGTCGCGGTGAGGGCGATGCCACCGGCCCGGACGCCGTCGACCGCCCGGGGGAACGCCTCCGCCCCGCGCCGGGAGCCGGTGTTGACGACGAGCACCGCGGACGTGGGCGGGCGGGCGGGCATGGTGCCGACCGTAGGGGCTCCGGGTGCGTGGGCGCTAAGTGCTCGCGGGATCCGGCGTCCGGCGTCGGTGGAGCAGCGCGGCCGCCGTCAGCAGCGTCGTGGCGACGGCCGACACGGCGAACGTCAGGGCCGGCGGGCGGCCGGCGTCCCGGAGCGCCTCCGCCACGGCGCCCCCGACGGCGGCACCGATCGCGACGCCCACGACGTTCGCGCTGATCAGGAGGGTCATGGCGGTCCCTGCCGCGCGCGTCGGGGCCAGCTCCCCGACGACGGAGAACAGCGTCACGATCGCGGGGCCCATGAACACGCCCGCCAGCAGCAGGGCGAGAGCCGTGCCCCCGCCGGTGCGGACGGTCATCGCTCCGAGCATGACCGCGGTCAGGCCGGCACCGGCCACCGTCCACCGCGTCCGGGCGCTCACCGCAGCGGGGAGTGCGACCACGGCGAGCGCCGTCACCGCCGACCCGATCCCCATGACGGCGTAGAGCAGGCCGGCGTCCCCGGGACGTCCGAGCGCCGTCGTGATCCCCGTGACGGCCACCTGGCTCGAGCCGAAGAACGCGCCGAGCCCCACCATCCCCACGGTGGGCGCCAGGACCAGCCGCAGCACCGCCGGGACGCGGGTGGCGGGGTCCCGACCGCCGGCGCGCGGGGGGTGCCCGGGCAGGGCTGTCGGGTGGACCGCGAACGCGGTCCCGAACACGGCGACGACGGCGGCCGCGAGGAGCAGCGTCGCGTCGGGGCGGGTCGCGGCGACGACGCCCACGAGCGCGGGGCCGAGGACGAAGGTGACCTCGTCGACCATGCTCTCCCAGCTCATCGCGGTGGCCAGGGGCGCCGGACGCGCCTGCGTCAGCGAGATCCAGCGCACGCGCGCGAGGGGGCCGACCTGCGGGGCGCTGCCGCCGGCGACGGCACAGGCGAGGAGCAGGACGGGGAGCGGCCAGCCGAGGACCGCGGCCACCGTGACGACGACGAGGGCCACGGTGGTCGTGGCGGTGGCCGCGAGGAGGACGCGGCGCTGGCCGAGCCGGTCGGCGAGCTGCCCCTGGACGGGGGCGAGGGCGGCCGTGCCGAGGGCCGACGCGCTGGTGGCGAGGCCGCCCTGGGCGAGGGAGCCGGTGCTGGTCGTGACCAGGAGCATGGTCCCGAGCGGGGTCATGGCGACGGGCAGGCGCGCCAGGGCCCCGACGACGAGGAACCACGGGCCGGTCAGCCGGGGGAGGGCGGCGTAGCGCCTCAGCACGGGTGGGTCGTCACGCGGTGGAGCCGCGGACGACGAGCTCGGGGGGGAAGACGCTCTTGTGCACCGCGGCACCGGGGTGGTCGCGGCGGTGGTCCAGGAGGCGCACGGCCTCCCGCGCCATCGCGTCGACGGGCTGGCTCACGGACGTCAGCGGCGGGACGGTCAGCGCGCCGAGCGTCGAGTCGTCGTAGCTGACGATCGCGACGCGCTCGGGGACCTGCACCCCGGCGGCCCGCAGCTCCGCGACGAGCGCGACGGCGATGACGTCGGCGCCGCACACGATCGCGTCGGGCAGGTCCGCCCCGCCCCCGGTGCCGCCCTCCATGCCCGCGAGGAGGCTGCGCGCGGCGGCGCGGCCCCACTCGGCGGTGAACCCGCCGAGGAGCAGCCACGCGTCGGGGCACTCCTGCTCGTCGACGTGGTCGCGGAAGGCACGCAGGCGCTCCGCCGCGGTGCTCGTCGTCGGACGCGCCCCGACGAACGCGATCCGGCGGGCGCCGCGGGCGCGGAGGTGCTGCACGCAGGCACCGACCCCGACGGCGTTGTCGCTGCCGACGAAGTCGGTGGGGGCCGCGTCGACGAACCGGTCGAGCTGGACGACCGGCAGCTGACGGGACGCGTGCTCCAGGGCGGCGGCGGACGCGTCGGTCGCGACCGGCACGACGATGAGCCCGTCGACCATCCGGTGCACGAGCAGGTCGATCCGGGACGCCTCGACGTCGGTGTCCTCCCGGGCGTCGCAGAGCAGCAGGGCGCGGTCGGAGTCGGCGAGCACCTGCTCGACGGCCTCGACGGCGGCGACGAAGTAGGGGTTGCTGATGGACGGCACGACCATCCCGATCGTGTCCGTCCGCTGCGTGCGGAGCGCTCGGGCCAGGGCGTTGGCGCGGTAGCCGAGGTCGCTGCTGGCGCGCAGCACGCGCCGCGCGAGCTCCGGGTCGACGGACGTGTGGCCGGCCAGGGCGCGCGAGGCGGTGGCGGGCGAGACGCCGGCGGCGGCGGCGACGTCGCGGACGGTGATCTTCCGGCCCCTGACGTGCTCCGTCATCGCACACCCCCCTCGGGCAGCGGGAAATGGTTTTCTGGTCCGGCGCCGACTGTAGCGGCTGGAGACCTCCCCCGAACAGATCACGAACCCGTCTCGGCGCTTGACACGAGCACCCGGGCGGCGGTTTCATCGCACCCAGAGCCGAGAAATCGAATTCTCGGATGCACCGTTTCTGATCGCAAGGGTGTGGCAATGTCGCCAGCACGCGTGGACGTCGCCGTCGTCGGCAGCGTCAACATCGACCTCGTCGCCTCGGTGGTGCGCCTGCCCCTGCCGGGGGAGACGGTCCACGCGCTCGGCTTCGAGCAGTTCTTCGGGGGCAAGGGCAGCAACCAGGCGGTCGCCGCCGCCCGCCTCGGCCGGCACGTCGCGTTCGTCGGGCTCACCGGTGCCGACGCGGAGGGCGGCGCGGTCCGGGCCGCGCTGACGGCCGAGGGCATCGACGTCACCCACCTCGGGGTCACTGCGGAGGCGGGCACGGGGCGCGCCATCGTCGTCGTCGCGCAGGACGCCGAGAACTCCATCGTCGTCGTCGGCGGGGCCAACGCGGTGCTCGGTGAGCGTCAGATCGCCGACGCGACGGACCTCCTCGACGACGCCGCCGTCGTCGTCGCCCAGCTCGAGGTCCCGGTCGGCACGGTGCTCGCCGCGGCGCGCGCCGCCGCGGGCACCTTCGTCCTCAACCCGGCCCCGGCCCAGGAGCTGCCCCGCGAGCTCCTCGACCTCGTCGACGTCCTCGTGGTCAACGAGGTCGAGTACGAGGTCGTCCTGGGACGCCCGCTCCCGGAGGACCTCACGGAGGTCCCGGCGCACGTCGCCGAGAGCGGCCTGCGCTGCACCGTCGTGGTCACCCTCGGCGGGCGCGGTGCCGCGCTCTGCCACGACGGCGTCGTCGTCACGGAGGTCCCGCCCCAGGTCCCGGTCGTCGACACGACCGGCGCGGGCGACACCTTCATCGGTGCGCTCGCCGACGCGCTGAGCCGCCACGAGGACCCGCACGCCGCGCTGCGCTGGGCCGTCCACGCGGCGTCGCTGTCGGTCGGCTCCCTCGGGGCGACGACCGGGATGCCGACGCCGGCCCAGGTCGCCGCCTCGGTCGGCCGGGCCGCCCCCACGACCGTTCCCCCCACCCCTGTCCCGGCCGTCGACGGCCCCGCACCCGCCGAGGAGGTCTGAGCCCCCGCCGACGCCCACCGCCCCCCGGGGCGGCCCCCGGACGAGCCCTTCGGCTCGGCAGTCCTGCGAGCAGCCCCCGCTGGTCGCACCACGTTGGAAGCCAGTCCCTCAGAAGGACCGTGCAAAGGAGCACAGCATGAACACCCGACTCACGACCGGTTTGGCGCTGTCCGTCGCGGCCGCCCTCACCCTCGCCGCGTGCGGCGGCGGCGACGCGGCCGAGGAGCCCGCAGCGGGCGGCGGCGAGGAGGGCACCGACGCCCCCTCGGTCGCCCACGTCATCAACGGCAGCCTCGGCGACCAGGGCTTCTTCGACGACGCCGCGCGCGGCATGTCGATGCTGGAGGAGGACGGCAGCCGGATCCAGAACATCCAGGCCGACGCCGAGAACCCCGCCCAGTGGCGCTCGAACCTCGAGTCCGTCTCGGGCAACGACTGGGACGTCGTCATCGTCGGGACGTCGCAGATGGTCGACATCCTCAACGAGACCGCCCCGAAGTACCCGGACCAGAGCTACATCATCTACGACTCCGTCGTGGAGCAGCCGAACGTCGCCTCGATCCTGTACAAGCAGAACGAGGGCTCCTACCTGGCCGGCGTGCTCGCCGCCCTGGTGACCACGGACCCCGAGACGTTCCCGCTGGCGAACGAGGAGAAGGTCGTCGGCCTCGTCGGCGGCATGGACATCCCGATCATCAACGACTTCCTCGCCGGCTTCGAGAAGGGCGTGGAGGCCGTCGACCCCGAGATCGAGGTCCTCGTCTCCTACGTCGGTGACTTCGCCGACGCGAACCGCGGCTTCGACCAGACCAAGGCGATGTACGACCAGGGTGCGGACGTCGTCTTCCAGGTCGCCGGCGGCGCCGGCATCGGCGTGCACACCGCGGCGGCGGAGTTCGGCAAGTACTCCATCGGCGTCGACGCCAACCAGAACCCGCTGCAGGAGGGCCACATCCTGGCCTCGATGCTGAAGAACATCGGCGTCTCGCTCGACTCCGCGGTCAAGGCGTACGCGGCCGGCGAGCTCGAGTTCGGCAAGGTCGCCGAGTACGGCCTGGCCAACGACGGCGTCTCGCTCACCTTCGAGGACAACGGCGACATCGTCCCGCAGGAGATCCAGGACCTGATCAAGGACTACGCCCAGAAGGTCATCGACGGCGAGATCGAGGTCCCGACCACCATGTGACGCCCCCGCCGGACGGCGCCGCACCGCGGCGCCGTCCGGCGGACGTCCGCGCGGTGCCCCGGCACGGGCCGCACCGCACCCTCCCGGCCGCGGCCGGGAGCCACCCGCACCAGCCCTGCCCCCGCCCGCACGCGCGGCACCCCGGGAGGACCACCTCATGGCCACAACGTTGCTCGAGCTCCGCCAGATCACCAAGGCGTTCGGGCCGAAGGTCGCGAACGACCGCATCTCGCTCAGCGTGATGCCCGGCCGCGTCCACGCCCTCGTCGGTGAGAACGGCGCCGGCAAGACCACCCTCATGACGATGGTGGCCGGCACGGCACAGCCCGACTCCGGTCAGATCCTCGTGGACGGCAAGGAGACACGGATCTCCAGCCCGCAGCGTGCCGCCGCGCTCGGCATCGGCATGGTCCACCAGCACTTCAAGCTCGTCCCGTCCCTGACGGTCGCGGCGAACATCTTCCTCGGCCGCGAGCACACGACCGGCGGCCGCCTCGACACCGCGCGCATGGAGGCGGAGGTCGCCGAGCTCAGCGAGCGCTTCGGCCTCGAGATCGACCCCCGCGCCAAGGTCTCCTCCCTCTCGGTGGGGCAGCGTCAGCGCGTCGAGGTCCTCAAGGCCCTGAGCCACGACACGCGGCTGCTCATCCTCGACGAGCCGACGGCCGTGCTCACGCCCGGCGAGACGGACGAGCTCTTCGTCGTCATCCGGTCGCTCGCCGAGCGCGGCTGCGCCGTCCTGTTCATCTCCCACAAGCTCGGCGAGGTCCTCGCGATCGCCGACGAGGTCACGGTCATCCGGGACGGCCGGACGATCGACACCCTCCCCGCCGCGGGCCTCTCGCAGGCGGACATCGCGCGGATGATGGTGGGCCGCGAGGTGCTGCTGCGCATCGCGCACACCCCGGCGACGCCCGCCGAGGAGGTGCTCGCGGTCGAGGACCTCACCGTCGTCGACGACCGCGGCGTCACCGTCCTGAAGTCCGTCTCCCTGTCCGTCCGCGCCGGCGAGATCGTCGGCGTCGCGGGCGTGGAGGGCAACGGCCAGAGCGAGCTCGCGGCCGCCGTCGCCGGCATGCACCCGGTCGACGGCGGGCGGGTCGTCCTGGACGGCACCGACGTCACCGCCGCGACCGTCGCCACGCGGCGCCAGGCCGGGCTCGCCTACATCCCCGAGGACCGCCACGAGGTCGGCACCGGCCCGGCGATGTCCGTCGCGGAGAACCTCACCGCGACCCACACCGAGGCGCCCGTCGCCCGCCGCGGCTGGATCAGCACCCGCTGGTCGCACGCGTTCGCGCAGCGCCTCATCGGCGTCTTCGACGTCCGGGGCGCCGGGCCGCGCACGCCGATCGGCACGCTGTCCGGCGGCAACATCCAGAAGGTCATCATCGCCCGCGAGTTCGCGAGCGACCCGCGCCTGCTCATGGTCAGCCAGCCCACCCGCGGCGTCGACGTCGGCGCCATGGAGTTCGTGCACAACGCGATCGTGCGTCGCCGTGACCAGGGCGCGGCGGTGCTGCTGTTCTCCGCCGACCTCAACGAGGTCATGTCGCTGTCCGACCGGCTGCTCGTCATGTACCGCGGCGAGGTGATCGCCGAGTTCACGCAGGAGACGATGAGCGAGGCCGCCGTCGGCCTGGCCATGGCCGGTGTGCCGCCCACGCAGGACAAGGTCGCCGAGGCGGAGCGCCACCACGAGCAGGTCATCCACCAGCTCGGTGAGCCGGTGGCCGCCGTCTCCGCCGCGGCGGAGGTCGACACCAGCGTCGCGATCGAGGAGACCGGCGCGGCCGGCCGGCTGCCGGCCGACCTCAGCCCCGCCGCCCTCCTCGCCGAGGGCGGGACCGACGACGCCCGGCACAAGGAGAGCGCGGGGCAGTGGCTGCGCCGCACCGCCCGGTCCGTGCTCACCGGCTCGGTGCAACCGGTCGTCGCGATCGGCCTGTCGCTGCTCATCGGCCTGGTCATCATCCTGGCGCTGGGCTCGAACCCCCTGGACGCCTACGACCAGCTCTTCTTCTCCGCGTTCCGCACCCCGTTCGGCACGGCCGGGTTCATCGCCCAGTTCGTCCCGCTCGCGGTGCTCTCGGCGGCCGTGATCATCTCCTTCCGCGCCGGCTTCTTCAACATCGGGGGCGAGGGCCAGCTGTTCCTCGGCGCGATGGCCGGGGCGTGGGTGGGCTTCACGTTCACCGACCTGCCGCCGGTGCTCCTCACGGTGCTCATGCTCGTCGCCGGCGTCATCGCCGGCGGGCTGTGGGGCCTGCTGCCCGGTGCGCTCCTCGCGTACTGGCGGGTGGACATCATCGTCACGACCCTCATGCTCAGCACCATCGCGATCCTGCTCACCGCGTACCTGGTGACCGGTCCGCTGCGGGACCCCGAGGCCGGCCTGGCCGGCTCCCCCCGCGTTGCCGACGAGGCGCGGCTCCCGCTCTTCTCGGCGCAGTACGGGATCGGCCTGGACCTCGTCATCGCGCTGCTCGTCGTCGTCGTCCTCGGGCTCGTCCTGACCCGCTCGGTGTGGGGCCTGCAGGTCCGCCAGCTCGGCGAGATGAACCGGTTCGCCGAGTACACGGGCGTCAGCCCCAAGAAGATGAGCATGCAGGTCATGGCCCTGTCCGGGGCTGCGGCCGGCATCGCGGGCGTCCTGTTCGTGCTCGGCCCCAACGGCGGCCGCTTCCTGCAGAACTTCTCGCCGGGGTACGGCTTCCTCGGCATCACCGTCGCGCTGCTCGCCCGCCTCAACCCGTGGGCCGCACTCGTGGCGGCGGCGTTCTACGCCAACATGATGGCCGGCTCCAACGCGATGCAGATCAACGCGGGCGTCCCGTTCCCGCTGGTCAACGTCCTGCAGGGCCTCATCATCCTCAGCATCACCGCGGTGTTCGTCGTCGACCGGCGCACCCGGGACCGGGTGCTCGCGATGCTGCCGATCCGCCGTCCCGGCGCCACCGCCGTGACGACGTCGGGTGCCGAGCTCGCCGACGCGCCGGCCCAGGGCCGCGGCGACGCGACCCCGGTGTCGGCACGCGGCGCCGCGGACCGGTCCGATCCCCGAA
The DNA here is from genome assembly GCF_000603945.1 of Actinotalea ferrariae CF5-4. GTDB lineage: Bacteria > Actinomycetota > Actinomycetes > Actinomycetales > Cellulomonadaceae > Actinotalea > Actinotalea ferrariae. The sequence continues at coordinate 27,119 of NZ_AXCW01000007.1, forward strand.
CCCCGAGCGACGACGGCGACCCGACGGTGGGGAGCCGGACGCCCGGCGCCTCCGCCGACCAGGCAGGAGAGAACCGATGAACCTCGTCGAGCAGATCTTCACCGCGGCGACGCTCGCGGTCATCCTGGCCAAGGTGGCCCCGCTGCTGCTGGCCGCCCTCGGCGGCGCGTTCACCCAGCAGGGCAACATCCTCAACATCGGCCTCGAGGGCATGATGCTCATCGGCGCCTTCACCGCGATCGCCGTCGGGTCCACCGCCGGCAGCGCCCTCGTCGGGGTCATCGCGGCGATCATCGCGGGCCTCCTGCTCGCGCTCGTCTACGCGGCCGCGACCCTCGGCCTCAAGGCGGACTTCATCGTCGTCGGCATCGGTGTGAACCTGCTGGCCGCCGGTCTGTCCGTCTTCCTGCTCCAGGTCGTCTACGGCAACCCGGGCGTGACCCCCGGGGACGCGACGATCCGGCTGCCGCGGATCGACCTCGGCCCGCTCGGGGAGATCCCGGTGCTCGGCCAGGCGCTGGACCGGCAGACGGCGATCGTGTGGCTGGCGCTGCTGGCCGTGCCGGTCTCCTCGTTCGTCCTCTACCGCACCCGGTTCGGCGTCCACCTGCGCGCCGTCGGCGAGGACGAGGCCGCCGCGGAGGCGGCGGGCATCAGCGTCAACCGCGTGAAGTTCGCGAGCATCCTCATCTCGGGTGCGCTCTGCGGCCTGGCCGGTGCGCAGCTCGCGATGGCGACGCTCGGCAGCTTCACCGCGAACATGACGGCGGGGCGCGGCTTCATCGCGGTCGCCGCCCTGACGTTCGGCCTGGCCCGACCGGTCCGCACCATGGTCGCGGCGTTCATCTTCGGCGCCGCCGACGCCATCGCGGACCTCATGGGCATCGAGGGCATCAACTCCAACCTCGCCCTCATGACGCCCTACATCATCACGATCATCGCGCTGGTCCTGGTCGGCATCCGCTTCCGCAAGCTGCGCTCCGGGCGCGCCCTGGCGACGCCCGCCCCGCGGACCGCCTAGGGGCCCCGCCCCGGCCGGCCGCCTCGTCCGCGAGGCGGCCGGCACCCCGGGCACGACCCGGACGACCACCCGGCGCGACCACCTGCAGATCGCGACCACCGACAGAGCGACTTCCGCGTGCGCGGCACCTCGGCCTGCGCGCGCCCGACCAAGGAGACATCGTGACCGAACGGATCATCCTGGACTGCGACCCGGGGCACGACGACGCCCTGGCGATGATGCTGGCCGCGGGCGACCCGCGCGTGGAGCTCGTGGCGGTGACGACCTGCGCCGGCAACCAGACGGTGCAGAAGGTCACGCGCAACGCGCTGTCCGTGTGCGCCGTCGCCGGGATCGACGTCCCCGTCGCGGCCGGTGCCGCGGGACCGCTCGTGCGGCCGCAGATGGTGGCGCCGGACATCCACGGCGAGTCCGGGCTGGACGGCCCGGTCCTGCCCGAGCCGCGGCGCGCGGTGGACCCCCGGCACGCCGTCGACCTCATCATCGAGGAGGTCATGGCCGCCGAGCCGGGCACCATCACGCTGGTGCCGACCGGCCCGCTGACCAACATCGCCCTGGCCATGGCCAAGGAGCCGCGGATCGTCGAGCGCGTCAAGCGCGTCGTCCTCATGGGCGGCGGCTACACGCGCGGCAACCGGACGCCCGCGGCGGAGTTCAACATCATCGCCGACCCGGAGGCGGCCCAGGCCGTCTTCGCCGGGGCCTGGCCGGTGACGATGGTCGGCCTGGACCTCACGCACCAGGCCCTCGCGACGCCCGAGGTGGTCGAGCGCATCGCGGCGATCGGCTCGCCGCTGTCGGACTTCGTCGTGGAGGTGCTGACGTTCTTCGGCCACACCTACAAGGAGGTCCAGGGCTTCGACGCCCCGCCGGTGCACGACCTGTGCTGCGTCGCGTGGGTCGCGGACCCGGAGGTCTTCACCACCCGCAGCGCGTTCGTCGCCGTCGAGCTCACCGGCACGTGGACCACCGGCATGACGGTGACCGACTTCACCGACCTGCTCGGCCAGGCCCACAACACCGACGTCGCGATCGACCTGGACCACGGCCGGCTGTGGGACATGACCGTCGACGCGCTCGCCGCCCTCTCCGCGGGCGGCGCGCGATGAGCCGGATCGCCTCCGGCATCGGCGAGGGCGCGACGGCCCGGCCGGCACCGGCCCCGGAGCCCGCCGTCGACATCCTCTTCGACTGCGACACGGGCATCGACGACTCGATGGCCATCGCCTACGGCGCCGGCAACGGCGCGCACTTCGTCGCGTGCACGACGACGCACGGCAACGTGCCGTCGGCGACGGCGGGCCGCAACACGGTGACCGTGCTCGACGCGCTGGGCCTGACGGACGTCCCGGTCCACGTCGGGGCGCACCGGCCGATGGCCCAGGCGCTCCAGACCGCCGAGTGGGTGCACGGCGAGGACGGCCTCGGCGACGCCGGCGTGGTGCAGTCCACCCGGCCGGTCGCGGGGCACCTGGGCGCGGCGGAGATCGTCCGGCTCGTCCACGAGCGGCCCGGCGAGCTCACCCTCGTCGCCGTCGGCCCCCTGACGAACCTGGGCCTGGCGCTGGTCATGGATCCGGATCTGCCGCGCCTGGTCCGCAACGTCGTGATCATGGGCGGTGCCGTCAACACGGCCGGCAACGCCTCGCACGTCGGCGAGGCCAACGTGTGGCACGACCCGGAGGCCGCCCAGCTCGTCGTCGAGGCGCCGTGGGACCTCACGGTGGCAGGGCTCGAGATCACCATGCGCACGGCGCTGCCGACGTCGGCCATCGCCCGCATCGAGGCCTCGCAGGACCCCCGCGCCCGGCTCATCGGGCGGGTGTTCCAGCACTACCTCGGCGTGTACGAGCCGATCGTCGGGGCGCGCACGTGCGTCCTGCACGACCCCCTGGCCATGGCCCTCGCCCTCGAGCCCGACCTCGCCACGTACCGCCTCGCGCGGGCCGGCGTCGAGCTGCGCGGCGAGCGGTCCCGCGGCCAGGTCGTCGCGGACCTGCGCAACTTCGAGCCGGACCCGACGGACCCCAAGGAGCCGGGCGTCGTCCGGCTGGTCGACACCCTCGACGTCGACCGCTTCCACGAGAACTTCCTGCGCGCCCTCGGCGCGTGACCCGCACCCCCCACGGAGGACACGTGACCACCCCCACGCCCGTCGTCATCGACACGGACCCCGGCATCGACGACGCGCTGGCGATCATGCTGGCGTTCGCGTCGCCCGAGCTCGACGTCCGGGCGGTGACGACCGTCGGCGGCAACACCGGCCTGGCCAACACCACCGAGAACGCGCTGCGGCTGCTGCACCTCCTGGACCGCGACGACGTCCCGGTCGCCGCGGGCGCGGACGTCCCCCTCGTGCGCCGCGACTCCCGCGCGGACGAGACGACGCACGGCGTCGACGGCTTCGGCGGCGTGCAGCTGCCGGCGGCGCCGCGCGGCGCGGACCCGCGCGGGGCGGTCCAGCTCCTCGTCGACGCCGTCGAGGCGTCGGACCGGCCGGTCACGATCATTGCGCTGGGGCCGCTGACCAACGTCGCGGCGCTCATCGCGGCCCGGCCCGACGTCGCGGCCCGCCTGGAGCGCATCGTGCTCATGGGCGGGGGAGCGCGCGTGCTGGGCAACATGACCCCGGCCTCGGAGTTCAACATCTGGTTCGACCCGGAGGCCGCGGCCCGCGTCTTCGCCGCCGGCATCCCGATCACCATGGTCGGCCTCGATGTCACGCACCAGGCGCTCACCGCCCCGGGCGACTGGGACCCGCTGCGCGCCGACGACGCCGGGCCGGTCGCCCGCGCGGTGCTGGGGATGGTCGACTACTACACGCAGTACCACCTGGCCCGCGTGGGCACGGACAGCACCGCCCAGCACGACTCCCTCGCGGTCGCCGTCGCCATCCGGCCGGACCTGGTCACCACGCGCGCCGTCCACGTGGACGTGGAGTACGTCGGCACGCTCACCCGCGGCATGACGGTCGTCGACCTCGACGGCGTCGGGGGGCTCGCCCCCACCGCGGACGTCGCGCTCCAGGTGGACGCCGACGCCTTCAACGCGCTGCTCATCTCCCGGGTGGCCGAGCTGGACCGGAGCCTCCGGTGAGCGCCGCAGGGACACCGCACGAGCGGGCGGCGGGCTCCGTCGCGGAGCGGCCCGCGCACCGCGTGAAGATGGTCCTGGACTGCGACACGGGCGTCGACGACACCCTCGCGATCCTCTACGCCGCGCTGCACCCGGCCGTCGAGCTGCTCGGCGTCGGCTCCGTCTGGGGCAACGTCGACCTCGACACCGCCACGCGCAACTGCCTGCACACCGTGCACCTCGCCGGCCGACCGGAGGTGCCGGTCGCCCGGGGCGCGGACCGCCCGCTGCTGCAGACCGACCCCGTCTTCGCCTACCACGTGCACGGGGACGACGGTCAGGGCAACGCCGGCACCGGCCGCGCCGTCGGGGCGCCGGCGACCGAGTCCGCCGCCGAGCAGATGATCCGGATCGCCCGCGAGCACCCGGGCGAGGTGGAGATCGTCGCCGTCGGCCCGCTGACGAACGTCGCGATCGCCCTCGGCCTGTGCCCGGAGCTCCCCTCGCTGGTGCGCGGCATCACCATCATGGGCGGCGCCGCGCTCGCCCCGGGCAACGTCACCGAGGTCGCCGAGGCGAACATCTGGTGCGACCCCGACGCCGCCGCCGCGGTGTTCAACGCCGCCTGGACGGTCACGATGATCGGCCTCGACGTCACCATGCTCACGACGCTCGACGACGGCCACCGCGCCCGCCTGGACACCGGCGGCACGCTCGGGCGCTACGTCTCGGGGATCCTCGACCACTACATCGGCTACTTCGCCGAGGTGGCGTTCGGCGAGCGGCGCAGCTGCATGCACGACGCGCTCGCGGTCGCGGTCGCGGCCGGGACGCTCGTGCCCGACCTCGCCCCGCTCGTGCGGGCGTACGTCTCGACCGAGGGCCCGACCCGCGGCCAGACCGTGTGCGACCTGCGCGGCATGTACATGGGGTTCCCCGAGCAGGAGGGCGCGCGCTGCCGCCCGGTGCTGCGGACCGACCCCGCCTTCGCGGACGAGGTGGTCGACCTGCTGATCGCCGCCGGCGACGCCGCGATCCCCGTCGAGCGCGGCTCCGCCGCGACCCCTGTCGAGAAGGAGTCCTGATGATCGACCTCACCGGCCAGGTCGCCCTGGTCACCGGCGCGGCCCGCGGCATCGGCCGCTCCGTCGCGGAGGCGATGGCCGAGGCGGGCGCCGCCGTCGTCGTCACCGACGTGGCCCGGCAGGTCGAGGGCCTGACCTACGGCACCGCCTCCGACGACGACCTCGCGGCCACGGTCGCCGCGATCGAGGCGGCCGGGGGCCGCGCGATCGCGGTCCACGCCGACGTCCGCCGCGACGCCGACCTCAAGGCCGCCGTCCGCGCCGCCGTCGAGACGTACGGCCGGCTCGACCACGTCGTCGCCAACGCGGGCATCGCGAGCTGGCCCGAGAGCACGTGGCAGGCCACGAGCGAGCAGTGGGAGACGATGATCGACGTCGTCCTCACGGGGACCTGGCGCACCGTCAAGGCGGCGGTGCCCGCGATCCTCGAGGGCGGCCGGGGCGGCTCGATCGTCTTCGTCGGCTCGACAGCGGCCGTCAAGCCGCTGCCGACCATCGGGCACTACGCCGCCGCGAAGAACGGCCTGGTCGGCCTGCTCAAGAGCCTGGCCCTGGAGCTCGCGGACCAGAGCATCCGGGTCAACATGGTCCACCCCGGCGGCACCGGCACGGAGATGACCCAGAACCCTGCCGCCGAGCACTGGCAGGCCACCGCCAAGGGCGTCGGCAAGACCCTGACCCTGCCCATGCCGATCCACCGCATGGAGCCGGTGGACGTCGCGCACGCGGTGCGCTGGCTGTGCTCGGACGAGGCCCGCTACATGACCGGCACGCAGATGGTGCTGGACGCGGGGGCGACGCTCCAGTGACAGCCCGGCCCTCGAGCACCCCGTACCGGGACGTCCTCACCCTCGGGCTCTTCGCCTCCGTCCTCAGCGCGGCGATGATCCAGGGCGGGCTCGGTGCGCTGCTGCCGTACATGGGCGAGGACATGCCCATGTCGTACACGCTCGAGAGCCTCCACATCACCGGTCTCGCCGTCGGCGGCGGGCTCGCCTCCGCGCTCGCGGAGATCCTCCGACGGCGCCTCGGCCGCGGCCGGGTGCTCGTGCTCGGCGCCGCCTCGTGCGTCGCCGGGTCCGTGCTCCTGGCCGCGGCGCCGGCGCCGGCGGTCAGCGCGGCGGCGATGGTCTTCATCGGGTTCGGGCTGACCTCCACGCTCATCGCGGGCCAGGTGCTCCTCGCCGCGCTGCACGGCGCCCGCGGCGCCCGGATGATCGGCGAGCTCAACGTCTCCTACTCCGTGGGCGCGCTCGTGGCGACGGCGGCCCTGCCCGCCCTGGCCGCGAGCGTCCTGGGTTGGCGCGGGTTCGCAGCCGTCCCGGCGGTGCTGCTCGCCCTGGTCGTGCTGCCGCTCGTCCTGCGCGGCGTGCGCCGGACGGCGACCGACGCCGCCGTCGCGGTCCCCGCCGGCACCGGGCACGCCACCGGGCGGGCCCGCCTGGCTCCGGCGGTGATGTTGCTGTGCGTCGTGGTCGAGTGGGGCTTCCTCTTCTGGCTCGCGACGCACCTGACCACGGTCGCGATGCTGAGCACGGCCGACGCCGCGCGCGCGACGGCGGCCATGTGGGTCGCCGTGCTCGTGGGCCGGGTCGCGGGCAGCCGCCTGATGGGCTTCCTGCGTCCCGGGGTGCTGCTCGCGGGCTCCCTCGTGCTCGCGGTCGTCGCCACGGTGGCCCTGACCGTCGTCTCCACGCCGAGCGCGGCGGTCGTCACGGGCGTCGTCGCCGGGCTCGCCGCCGCCAACTTCTACGCCGGGTCCGTCGCGTACCTCATCGAGGCCGACCCCGTCCGCGCCGACGCCGCCGTCGCGCGCGGGTCGCTGATGTCCGGGATCGCGCTGGCCTTCGCGCCGCTGGGCATGGGCGTCCTCGCCGACGTCATCGGGCTGCGGACCGCGTTCGCCGGCGTCGCGACCGTGGGGATCGTCCTGGCCGCCGTCAGCCTCGTCGTGACCTGGCCCGCCCGGCGGGCCGCG
>NZ_AXCW01000008.1 GCF_000603945.1 Actinotalea ferrariae CF5-4
CCCGCCGCAGGGAGCGCCGCGGCCGTGGCCGCGCACGCGCCCACCCAGGTGCCGGCGCCCGTCCCCACCCAGGTGCCCACTGCGGCATCCACCGGGGCGACCACCCCCTCCGCCCCCGCTGCGCAGGCAGCACCCACCCCTCCCGAGGAGAGCTGAGATGACCCACCACCACACCGGCCCGATCGTCCTGTCCGAGGCCGTCGCGGACGCGCTCGCCGAGAACCGGCCCGTCGTCGCTCTGGAGTCCACGATCATCTCCCACGGCTTCCCGCGGCCGCGGAACCTCGAGGTCGCGAAGGTGTTCGAGCAGACGCTCGTCGACGCCGACGTGACCCCCGCGACCATCGCCGTCATCGACGGCGTGCCCCACGTGGGCCTCGACGCCGCGCAGGTCGAGCGGATCGCGCAGGACGAGTCGGTCATCAAGGTCTCCAGCCGCGACCTCGGCCCGGCCATGGTGTCGGGTGCGACGGGCGCCACGACGGTCGCCGCGACCGCCCTGCTCGCCCACCGCGCGGGCCTGCGGGTGTTCTCCACCGGTGGGCTCGGCGGCGTGCACCGCGGCGCCAACCAGACCTACGACGAGTCCGCGGACCTCACGATGGTGGGCCGCATGCCGATCACGGTGATCTCCGCCGGCGCGAAGTCGATCCTCGACATCCCCGCGACCCTCGAGCGCCTGGAAACCCTCGGCGTGACGGTCGTCGGCTACCGCACCAAGCACTACCCCGGCTTCTACCTCAGCGACTCCGGGTACGAGATCGACTGGCAGGTCGACTCCGCGGAGGAGATCGCGGGGATCATGGCCGCGAACGACTCCCTCGGCCTCGACAACGCCGTCCTCGTCGCGAACCCGCTGCCGGTCGAGAAGCAGCTCGACCCGGAGCTGCACGACCGCGTGCTCGCCGCCGGCCTCGCCGAGTCCGAGCGCCAGGGCATCCACGGCAAGGAGGCCACGCCCTTCCTGCTCGCGTGGATGGTCGAGCACACCGAGGGCAAGAGCCTCGAGGTCAACATCGACATCGCCGTGAACAACATCCGCCTGGGCGGGGAGATCGCGCGGGCCTGGGCCGGTCGGTCCGCGTGACCGCCCGCAGGGCCGGCAAGAGGGCCGGCAAGGGGGCCGGCAAGGGGGCCGGCAAGGGTGCCGGCAAGGGAGCCGCTCGTGGCGCCGAGCGGGTCGATCCCGGCCCGGCCCACGGCCGGGTGGTCATCGTCGGGGACGTCATCGACGACGTCGTCGTGCGGCCGCAGGGCGCGATCACGCACGACTCGGACACGCGGTCCCACATCGTGCGCCGCGAGGGCGGCTCGGCCGCGAACATGGCGTGCTGGCTCGCCTCGACCGGGGTGCCGGTGACCTTCGTGGGCCGGGTCGCCGAGGCCGACGTCGAGCGGCACACGGCCGCGCTCGAGGCGTTCGGGGTGGACGCCCGGCTGGTGGGGGACCCGGAGCGGGAGACCGGCCGGATCATCATCCTCGTCGACCCCGGGGGCGGCCGGACGATGTTCACCGACCGCGGCGCGAACCTGGCGCTCGTCGCCGACGACGTCCCGGCCGGCCTGGTCGAGGAGGCGGCGCTGCTGCACCTGTCTGGGTACTCGTTCGTCGAGCCGGAGGTGCGCGAGGCGGCCCTGGTCCTCATGGCGCGCGCCCGCGCGGCCGGGGTGCCGGTGTCGGTGGACCCGAACTCCGCGGCGTTCCTGCGCGAGGTGGGCGCCGCGGACTTCCTCGCCTGGACCGGCGAGGCGGCCCTGTGCTTCCCCAACCTCGACGAGGCCGTGGTCCTGACCGGCGCCGCGACGGCGCACGAGGCGGCGGTGGCGCTGAGCGAGACCTACGGCCTGGTGGCGGTGACGTGCGGGGCCGAGGGCGCCGTCGTCGCCGCCGGGGGGCGGCTGCTCGGCAGCGTCGTGCAGGAGCCCCTCGACGCCGTGGACAGCACCGGGGCGGGCGACGCGTTCTGCGCCGGGTTCCTCGGGGCGTGGACCACGGGGGAGACCGAGGCGCTCGCCGCCGCGCACGCCGGCGCCGGGCTCGCCCGCGACGCCGTCAGCCGCATGGGCGCCCGACCGCCGCGCGCCGCGGTACCCGAGCCGCCGTCGTCCGGCTCCCGATCGTCCGGACCCCGGTCCGGCAGCCCGCGGTCCGCGTCCTCGCGGGCTGCCTCCCGCCCCCCCGAGCACAGGAGACCCGCATGATCCCCATGGTCATCGACACGGACACCGCGTCCGACGACGCCGTCGCGCTGGTGCTCGCCCTGACCGACCCCCGGGTCGACGTCCGGGCGATCACGGTCGTCTCGGGCAACGTGCCCCTGGCGATGGGCGTGCAGAACGCGCTCTACACGACCGCGCTGTGCGGGTCCGAGGCGCCCGTGTACGCGGGGGCGGACCGGCCGCTCGTGCGCGACCACGTGTTCGCCCACGAGGTGCACGGCGGAGACGGGATGGGCGACTCGGGCCTACCGCTCACCGGCCGCGAGCCGGCGCCGGGCCACGGCGTCGACGTCCTCATCGACATGGCGCGTCAGCACCCGGGCGAGCTCACGCTCGTGACGCTCGGCCCGCTGACGAACCTCGCGCTCGCGCTGCGCAAGGCGCCCGACATCGCGGGCCTGTACAAGAAGGTCGTCATGATGATCGGCGCGGCGGACGGGCTGGGGAACGTCACGCCCGCGGCGGAGTTCAACGTGCACGTGGACCCCGAGGCCGCGGACATCGTGTTCCGGTCCGGGATGCCGCTGGAGATGGTCGGCTGGGACGTGTCCCGCAAGGACGCGGTGCTGACGTCGGCGGACTCCGCCGCGCTCGCGGAGCGCGGGCCGCTGGGCGAGTTCGCCATGAAGATCCAGCGCCAGCTGTGGGAGTTCTGCCGCGAGGTCACGCACGTCGACGGGATCGACATGCCGGACCCGGTGACGATGGCGATCGCGATCGAGCCCGACCTGGCGACCGAGGCGGCGGACCGGTACGTCGTCGTCGAGACGCGCGGCCAGCACACCGCGGGCGCGACGCTCGTGGACCACCTCGGCGTGACCGGCAAGGAGCCCAACGTGCGGGTCGTGCTGCACGCCGACCACGACCGGTTCATGGCGATGCTGCACGAGGCGTGCGGGAAGCCGGCGTCGCCGGTGGGGTGAGGGGCGGCCGACGACGGGCTGCGGGGGCGGCCCGTCGTCGGCCGACGCCGGTAACGCCGTCACCGCGGCCCCGTCGCGGCACAGTGCGTCGCCCATCGGGCCGCGGTGCGCACCGGGCGGCGGGATGATCGGTGGGGGAGGCAGGTGAGCCCGATGCCCGGTGCGGGGCTCGGTGCGGACGACGAGCGCTGGCTCGTCAAGGCGGTCCGGCTGGCGACGGCGAACGTCGCGGCGGGGGGCGGGCCGTTCGGCGCGGTGGTCGTGCGGGACGGGCGCGTCCTGGGCCGCGGGCAGAACCGGGTGACGCGCGACAACGACCCGACCGCGCACGCCGAGGTGCAGGCGATCCGCGCCGCGTGCCGAGAGATCGGCGACTTCGCGCTCACCGGGGCCGCGCTGTTCAGCTCCTGCGAGCCCTGCCCGCTGTGCCTCGCTGCGTCGCTGTGGGCGCGCGTCGGCCGGGTGGTCTACGCGGCGGACCGCGACGACGCCGCGCGCGCCGGGTTCGACGACCGGGCGTTCTACGACCTGCTGGCCCGGGACCGGAGCACGTGGCCGATGCCGGTCGTCGCCCACCGCGTCGACGGGTGCGAGGCGCCGATGGACGCGTGGTTGGCCCACGAGGGGCGGGTCGCGTACTGAGGCCGGGAGCGATCGTCCCGCGCCACGTCCGCAGCTTCTCGGCCGCCGTGTACTGGGGGCTGCGTGGCGAGTCAGCGTGCTTCCGGGGCCGGTTGCGCCCGGCGAACGGCCTGTGGTGCCCGGCCGCACCTGACCCACTGCTCCGCCTCCTCGGCCGGGATCGGCGGCGAGAAGAAAAACCCCTGAGCGGCGTCGCACCCGAGGCGCCGCAGCTCCGCGAGCTGGCTCGGGGTCTCCACGCCCTCGGCGATCACCCGCAGCTCCAGGGCTCGGGCCAGCGCGACGACCGCCGTGACGATGGCCGAGTCGTGAGCCTCTCTCCCCAGGCCGTCGACGAACTCCCGGTCGATCTTCAGCGATGTCACAGGCAGCCGCTTGAGGTAGACCAGCGAGGAGTAGCCGGTGCCGAAGTCGTCGATGCTGAGCTCCAGTCCGGTGTCTCGCAGGGCACGCAGGTTCTCCACGTTGCGCAGCACGTCCCGCATCACCGCGCTCTCGGTGATCTCCAGCGTCAGGGCCTCCGCCGGGAACGCGTGCCGGGTCAGGGCGTTGGCCACCACCTGGGCCAGGTCGGGTTCCTCGAGCTGACGTGCAGAGACGTTGACCGCGACGTGCGGTGGGGTCGATGCCGCCCACGTCATCGCCCAACGGCGCGACTGCTCCAGCGCGGTGTCGAGCACCCACTCACCGAGGGGCACGACGAACCCGGACTCCTCCGCCTCGGGGACGAACGCGCCCGGACCAAGAAGGCCGAGCTCGGGATGCTGCCAGCGAACGAGGGCCTCGAACCCGAGCAGGCTCTCGTCGGAGAGGTCGACCACCGGCTGGTAGTACACCCGCAGCTCGCCCGCGCCGAGGGCCCGTCGCAGTGCGGTGGTCGCCTCCAGCCGTGCCGCCGCCCTCGCCCGGATGTCCGGGTCGAACACGGCCGTGCGGCCGCGGCCGAGGTCCTTGGCCCGGTACATGGCCGCGTCGGCGTCCCTGAGCAGCTCCTCGGCCGTGCTGTCGTCGTCGGCGACCGCGATGCCGATGCTCGCGGCCAGGAAACGCGTCTGGCCTTCGGTGAGGAACGGCTGCGCGAGGCTGGCGTGAAGCCGCTCGGCTACGAGTCGAGCCGTGGTCAGCCCTCCGCTCTCGCAGAGCACGACGAACTCGTCACCGCCGAAGCGGGCGACGGTGTCGTGCGGGCGGACCGCCGCGCACAGCCGTCGGGCGACCTCCACGAGGACGGCGTCCCCAGCGGCATGGCCCTCGGCATCGTTCAGCACCTTGAACCGGTCGAGGTCCAGGAACAGGACCGACACCGTGTTGTCCCGGGAGCGGTTGGCGGTCAGCGCGTGCTGCATCCGGTCGTCGAGCAGCGCCCGGTTGGGCAGCCCGGTCAAGGTGTCGTGCAGAGCCAGGTGTCGCAGCGACAGCTCCAGCCGCTTGCGCTCCCCGATGTCCCGGGCAATGGTCGAGACGCCGACCACGCGCCCGTCCTTGTCCTTCAGCGGCGACAGCGTGAGGACGACGTCGATGAGGACACCGTCCGCCCGTCGGCGCAGGGACTCGAACGGCGCCACGGTCTCGCCGTCCGCGGCCAGGTCGAACCACCGCTGCTCGTCCTCAGGTGCGCCGGAGTCGGCCAGGAGGTCCAGCCCCCGCCCGATCATCTGGGCCGCCGCATGCCCGAACAGCCGTTCCGCGCCCGGGTTCCAGCTGAGCACCACCCCCGCCCGGTCCTGGCTGATGATCGCGTCCTCCGAGGACTGCACGATCGCGGCGAGCCGGATGGCAGCCTCGACCTCGCGCCGTCGTTCGGTCACGTCCACCTGAATGCCGGCGACGCGGTACGGCTCCCCGGTCTCGTCGAAGTAGAACCTCCCTTTGGACCACAGCCAGTGGCGCGACCCGTCGGGCCAGGTCACCCGGAACTCGACGTCGTAGTCGCCCCGCCCGGACATCGCCGCCTGGTAGACGGCGTCCACCCGGTCCCGGTCGACGGGGTCGACGTGGGAGAGGAAGGTGTCGTACCCCCAGTGCGGGACCGGGCTCGTGTACCCGAAGCACTGGTCGTGCCGCAGAGAGCGACGGGCGACGTTCGTCCTCAGATCCATGTCCCAGTCGCCGATCTCGGCCGCCCCCAGAGCGAACCCGAGACGCTGCTCGCTCTCGGCGACCAGCCGCTCGGCCCGCTCCCGCGCGGTGACGTCCTGGATGGTCCCGCTCAGGGAGACGACCTGCCCCAGCGCGTCCTTGCGCGGCACCGCGCGGGCCTGCAGGTGGACACGCTGCCCGCCGCGGACCAGCACGAGCCCGTACTCCTGGGCCTCACCGGTGCGGACCGCGAGGTCGATGTGATGCCTCAGGGCCGCGGCGCTGTCCGGCTCGAACAGCTCCAGCATGTCGGCGAGGGCGGGCGGGTCGAGGGTGGGGTCGAGCCCCATGATCTCGTACACCTGAGGCGACCAGCTGATCACGCCGTCCGCGAGGTCGAATCCCCAGTCGCCGATCTGCCCGATCCGCTGCGCCTCGTGCAGGCGCTCGAGGGCGCGCCGGGTGTCGTCGAGGTGGGGCGAATCCGCCATCCCCGTCCCCCCTCGCCTCGTGATCGGGCGGCGGTGCCGCCCCGCGGGTGCCGGCGGCCGGACAGCTCGGCGCGTCGTGGTCCTGTTGTACACCCAGACCCGACCGTTCTCGGCAGGCGTTGACACCGTGGGGCAGGTGAAGGTGCCACCTATCCGTGCAGCAGACCCAGGTCCCTGTAGCTCCGCCAACGGGGCTACAGGTGCATCCCCTGCAGTACGGCCGGTACGCTGCGCAGGCGTCGACGACGGCCTCGAGCTCCTCGCCGACGTGCCGGGACACGCCGGAACCCCTGGAAGGCCCTGCCAGTCCGCTGCGTCGAGGTTTTCGACCGGGTTCCCTACATGTCCCACGCGCCTGTAGCTCAGGGGATAGAGCACCGCTCTCCTAAAGCGGGTGTCGGCAGTTCGAATCTGCCCAGGCGCACAGACGTGTTTATGCAGGTCAGGGCGGTATGGACCGCCGCGGCCGCTGTAGGGTCGGTGTCCGATTTGTCGGGCATTGGTCAGCTCGTGGTCAGTGACTCGTCTCAGGACGTGGACGGCCTGTCAAGAACGTGGACGGATGCCGACGGACGCTTCGGGCGATGTCCCGCCAGACAGGTTTGGGCAGCTCTGAGTTCCTCGGCCCGTATGAGCCTGGCGCCTGGCGCACCCCTTGGGCCGGGCGCTTCTCGACGGAATCTGGCGGCCGATGGACGAGTCCGCAACGGCCAGGCCCCATGCGTTGATCGCCACCCACGGCATCAACAGGCAGTTGCGCTGGGGGGAGTCGCCCATGGCTCCGTGCCCCGTGGCATCCTGGCGCGGTGCCGCAGCGCATCTGGATCGGGCAGGTCCTCATCAGCCCTGCCATCGCTGGGAAGATCCAGAGCAAGCACGGGGTTACGCCGGACGAGGTGCTCGACGTGTGTTTCGGGCATCGGACGGCCCGTTGGCACCGGCACGAGGTGCACGGCTGGCGGCTTCTCGTCAGGGGGCAGACCGCGGCTGGGCGAGAACTCATGATCGTGCTGCACCCTGTCGATACACGAGACGGGGTGTGGCGGCTCCGGACGGCTCTTGCCGCCCCCAGGAGGTAGGGAGAGGATGTCTGGCATGGAGCACAAGGACGAGTTCGAGGACTTCGACGAACTCGACACTTCGGCGGCCGAGTTCGAGGAGATGTGGAGCGCCGCGGAAGCGGTCGACCTCCTCGCGGGCCCCGCGGGCTACCGGCAGTCGGTGTTCGTCTCCACGGGTGCCGCGGCGACGAGCAGCGCCTGGTCCGCGGCGCTTCTGCATGTGGCGAACAACCGCGTTCCGGCGCTTGCAGACTCGTGAGCCCCATCTCAGATAGTGCACGGGTCAGCTTGTTCGTTGCTGACTACGCCGCACCCGACGCCATCCAGAAGCTGAACATCATCGGCGCGGGTTGGGCCGTAACCGGTGTAAACCCAGAGACCGGGCTCACCGCCCCACACGCCGTCGTCGCGTTCATCGATGTGCCTCCGGACCACTACGGGGAGGACTTCGCCTTCACGCTCACCCTTCGCGGTCCCGACGGACAGCCCGTCCGCGTCCCAGGACCGACTGGGCAGGTAGAGCCATTGCGGATCGCCCAGACCCTCCGAGCCGAGGAACCGCAGTTCCCGCCCGAAGTCAACGTGCCGCGACGGACCGTGTGGTCGCACACGCAGGTCGCTCTCAACATGTCCAACGGGATCCCAGTCCAGGTGGGCAGCCTCTACACCTGGACCCTCGACATCGACGGAAACACTAGGCCGGCGTGGGCCGTGAGCTTCTACGTTCCTGGACCTCGGCCGGGTCCAGTGTTCGGAGGTCCTGCCGGTCCAGCGACGATCCCCGACGTCCAGGTCTGAGGTCCGCGTCAAGACCGTCTGGCGCCGAGAGGGCGCTGCCCCAGAAATGCCGCCGTACCGCTCGCTTTGCGAGTAGGGGCGCAGCCACTGGTGGAGTCGCAGCGAGTGGACGGCTAGTCAAGGCCCGGCCTACGCGGTTGACGCAGGTGGGCGTGTCAGCTGGCTGTGGCCGTGGAGGAGGCTCCCGCGGGAGCCGGTCTGCCGGTCATGCCGGGAGACCGACTCCCGCGGATTGCAGAGCGCGCGCGGTGCGCGCTCTAATGGGGGCGGATCGACTTGCCCGTCACAGCGTTCCGATCCGCCCCCGCCCTAGTAGGGCTCGAGGGTGATGCTCAGGCTTCCAGCGCTCCAGCGCACGGTGAGCTTGAATCCACGCATCGGTGATCACCTCCTACTGGTCGAGTGGCCCAGCAAGTCCGGGCCACTCGACCAGGGTCGCTTCCGACGTGCTCTCGATCAAGCAACAAGGGGGCGCCATGACCAGCGGCGACGGACCCCCCCGGCCTGCCGGTAGAGGGGGTCGCTCTCGGGGGCGACAGGCGCGTGGACGCGGCGGTGCTACCGTTACGCTCTGAGCGGTGATAACTAAACGTAGAAGTCCTGAGCAGCCCGTAGCATCGCGTCGCATATCGTCGCATCGCAGGTTGCTCCGCCAATAACGTCGGTGACTTTGCCGGAGAGGTGCCGCATGACCGTCGTGAGACCTCCACAGGACGCAATCGAGCGTCTTGAGAAGGCAGTGGCGACGTCGAAGCGGCACTCGTCGGTGAGGCTTCCGCAGGCGTTCGCTCGCGACCGCAGCAGCAAGGAGCCTTGCCCGCCGTTGGCTGACCTCATGCAGGGAGGCGGAGAGGTCCGCCTGAAGGTCATGCTGACCGTCCTGATGATGGCGACCAAGGCTCCGCACGCGCGCAAGGTCAGTGCCAAGGATCTCGCTGCGATGCTTGGTCTGCGCGACGCCGACGGGGCGGGAGCCCGCCGCGTCAGCAAGGCCATGAAGGATCTGGAGGCGAAGTCGCTTGCCCGCCGCGATCGCGTCCCGGGCTACGTGCCAACCATGACAGTCCTCGACCCCGCTGGCTCCGGCAAGGAGTGGGATGCGTCGAAGCTGCCGCGCCCGTACATCACCGTGCCCATCAGCCTCTGGCGCCGTGGATGGTTCATCGCGCTCTCCGGTCGAGCTGTCGCCCTCCTCATCATCCTGAAGGAGTTGACAGGAGGGCGTACGAGGAACGGGGCGTGGGTCGACGGCATCCGCAAGCGTCAGTACGGACTCTCGGACGACACGTGGACGCGCGGCACACAGGAGTTGAAGGACGCTGGCCTTCTCGACGTGACGGAGCAGGTCTTCTCCTCTCAAGGGGAGCCGCGCCGTCGAAACCTCTACGTCCTGCACCTCGACCGTCTTGAGGCCTACGACCCCGGCGGCTTTGAAGAGTGGCGGGACTCGCAGGACGAGTAGCAGGAGACGCGTCGAAACGTCTCCGCCGGACTCGGCAGACGACTCCCGAACGACCTACTCAGGGGCCGGCCCAGGGGGCGCCTCGATCCCCTTCGGCGCCCGCATCAGCGGTATCACCGGCAGCCGCTCCATCGCCTGCCAGGTCGCCTCGCTGAACAGGTGCCCGTAGAGGTCCATAGTCATCGTCGCGGTGGAGTGTCCCAGGATCACCTGCACCGCCTTCACGTCCGCCCCGGCCGCGATGAGCAGCGACGCGGCCGTGTGCCGCAGGTCGTGGATCGTCGTCCCCTCGACCCCGGCTCGTCGCGTCGCGTCCATCCACCCGGACCGCGCCCGGAAGTTGGTGTTGGTCCACACGCCGCCGGTCGGGCTCGGGAACAGGTACTCGCCCGGCGCGGTGAAGGCGACGCGCGTCCGCACGTACTCGTCCAGCGCCGCTGGCACCGGAACCGTCCGTGTCTGATGCGTCTTCGTCGGCCCGAACACCGCCCCGCTCGTCCGCTTGGACTGGGTCGCCGCCCGGTGCACCCGCACCCCGAGCCCGTGCGGGGTCTGCACGACGTCGTCGACCCGCAGCGCGGCCATCTCCGAGAACCGGCACCCCGTCGTCCCAAGGAACAGCACGACCGGCTGGCACAGCGGCGGCACCGCCATGACCAGCCGGCCGAGCTGCTCGGGCCGGAGCCAGTGCGGCTCGCGCTTGGTGCCCCCGCGCGGCAGCGCCACCATCCGCGCGACGTTCACTGAGAGCCGCCGGTCGCGGATCGCGTAGTCGAACACCAGCCGCATCATCGACAGCGCCCGACGCCGCGTCGCCGTCGCCAGCCCGCGCGCGGTCAGCGCCGACATCACGCGCTCGACGTCGGCCGCCGAGATCCCGGAGATCGGGTACGCACCGATCTCCGGGATCACGTACTTGTCCAGCAGGAACCGCGTGGTCTCCTGGCTGCGCACCGCCAGGTGACCACGCAAGGCCTGCCACTCCTCGGCCAGCGCCGCGAACGTCATCCGCCCGCGCGCCGGGTCGATCCACGATCCGGCGTCCAGCTTCGCGAGCTGGTCGGCCTCCCAGCGCTTGGCATCGACCCGGCGCCCGAACGACCGCTGCGCGATGACCCGGCCCTCGAAGAACACCTTCGCGCGCCAGGTCACGTTCCCCGTCGAGTGCGCCCGCCTGGTGACGGACATCAGCGCCGCTTCACCGGCATCGTCGGCTCGCGCTCGACCCACGCCGCCGGAAGGAGGATCACCGTGCCCAGCCGTCGGCACGGGATCTGCTCGCGCTCGACCAGGTGGTACAGCGTCCGGGGCGGCACCCCGAGCACCCGCGCCGCGTCCTTCACGCGGTAGTACTGCCGGGCGGGGGTGACGGTGGCGCTCTCGGTGCGCTGCGTGGTTGTGGTCATCGTCCTTCTCCTTCGTGGTTGTGGTTGGCATTCCCTTACAGCCCGAGCACCGGTCCATCGGGGACCGGTGGCGGGACGCTGGTCAAGCGATGCCGCGCAGGCTGTGGAGGCACGGCACTCCACGCTTGCTGTGGACGCGCGGGCGGCACGATGGGCGCCGCTTGCCCCGGGTGGTAGGTGTCCCAGGTCTCCGTGGCACTGGGCTCCGCGTGGCTCGTCGCGAGGATCTGCTCGAGCACCTCCCTGCCCGACGACGGCGCGTGGCCGGGCAGGCACTCCGGGTCGGGTTCGTCGACGACGACGTAGGCGCGGTTGGCATGGCGGCCGCGGCTCATCGCGACGTAGAGGTCCTCGCGGCCCATGCCGGGAGTGGCGATGGTGTGGGTTTCGTCGACGGTCATGCCCTGGGTGCGGGCGATGGTCGTGGCGTAGCCGAGCTCCACGTGCTCAGCCACGTAGTCCGCGGGCAGGCGGACGGTGGCTGCTTCGGCGTGGTTGGCCGGGCGGACGCGCAGGGATCCGTCGGGCAGGACGGCGGTGACGTCCCAGAGGCCGCCGTTGCGGACGAACCCGTCGGCGGTGGTGAGGCGGCGGTGGTTGCGTCGGGTGACGATCCGGTCGCCGACGCCGGCCGTCAGCCCGTCGTGCAGGCTCACCCCGGCGGGTGGGACGTCGCCGGTGGTGATGCGGTCGGCGCGGGTGCGCGCGTTGAGCTCGCGGACGGTGTGGTTGTCGACTGCCTGCAGCACCGCGACCCGACCCTTTTCGCTCGCGGCGGTTACGGCGTCGATGGCGGCGTCGAGCATCGCGTCGTGGCCGCCGGAGGCGATGGCGCCGTGCGCCTCGTAGGCGTCGAGCGCGGCGGGGTGCGCACGCCGGAGCTCGAGGCTGGCCCGGGCCTCCCACGGGTTCGCGAACCGCCAGAGGCTGGTGAGCTCGGCGGTCGGTCCGCGGCGGGCGAGCATCCCGAACGCGCCCCCGGCGTCGACCGACCCGCGCTGCAGGTGGTCCCCGACCAGCAGCACCTTCGCCGTCGCCGCCCGCGCCTGCTCCACGATCGCGGCGAGGGTACGGGTGTCGGCGAGGGAGGCCTCGTCGACGATGACGAGCTGCCCCGGCGCGAATCGCCACTGGTCCTGCTCGGCGCGCAGCCGCCAGTGCTCCTCGTTGGCCGCCCGCTGCTCCCGGTAGTCGCGGGTCGTCATCCGGGTGACGGCGTCGGCGTAGCGGAGGGCGCGTGCGGTGGCGCCGTCGCCGGTGGACTCGTGCAGCCACTTCGCCGTCGTCTCGCACGGCACACCGAGCGACTCCGCCAGCGCCCGCGCAGCGGTGGCCGACGGCGCCAGCCCGACGACGGTTCCGATCCCGTGTTGCCAGAAGGAGGCCAGTGCGGCGAGGGTCGTGGTCTTGCCCGAACCCGCCGGTCCGACGAGCACGTCGAGCAGCCGGCTGGAGGCGATGACGGCCTCGGCCGCCGCACGCTGGTCGGGAGCGAGGGCACCGAGGTAGTGCTCGGTACGCAGCTGGATGACGCCGAGCATCTCGGCCGGCCGGTGCGGGGCGCCGGTGGTCTCGGCGGCGTCGAGGAGCACCTTCTCCGCGCCGAGCAGCTCGGTCGAGGTGAACAGCGACTCCCCGACCCGCCGCGTCATCGGGTCGCGGTTGTCGTCCAGGTGCACGCACGCCGCCGCGGCCTCGGTGGTGACCTCGTTGAGCAGCGCCCGCCGCTCAACAGGTGACGCCATCCGCAGCAGCTTCGAAGCGCGCACGGCGGCGGCGCCGAGGTTCCACGTCGTCCACACTGACCGCCGCGTCGACACGTCATCGAGCACTTGGGCGACCATCGCCGCCCGCACCTCGGGTCCGACGTCGTGCGCGTGCAGCGCCCGCCCGTAGGTGCCGGCCAGCGCGCGAGCCGCGAGGTCGCGCGGCTCGAGCCCGGTGAGCGCGCGGGCTCGGTTCGCCCAGTCCGCCAACAGGTCGGCCAGCGGGCGGACCGTCTTTGGCGGACGGGTCGCGCGGGTCAGGTGCTGCCGCGCGCGGGTCGTCTCCACACGGGTCGGCGCGCGGCCGTGGGTGGTCTCGAACTGGGCCAGCCACTCCTGCTCGGCGCAGTGGATCGCCTCCGCCCGAGTCGAGAAGTATTCGAGCAGGTCCTCGCGGATGCCGTCGACCTCGAACGCCGGGTTACGCCGCGGGCCGCGGTCGCGCATCGACCAGTCCACCGGAAGCCGCCGCGCCAGCTCGTCGGCGAGCAGCGCGTCATACAGCTCGGAGACGGTGACGACCGCGGCGTGCACGGTCCGCCCGTCGAGGCTGCGCCAGGCGCCGTCGGGGCCTTGGACCTTGTTGGCGATGACGACGTGGGTGTGCAGGTTCGGGTCGCCGGCCCGGGTGTCCCAGTGATCGAACGCCGCCGCGACCATCCCGCGGGTGCGGACCTGATGACGGCCCGCGTCACCGATGCGCGTGCGGATGACGCGCTGCTCGACGAACTCCAGCGATGACGCCAACGCCGCCCGGTGCGCGTCATAGACGATGACTCGCGTCGCGTCATCGGCCAGCGCCCACAGCACCGACACGGACTTGGGCGCGGTGAACGTGAGGTCGAACCCGACGACCGCATGCCGCTTCCCGTCATCGAAGGCGCGGGAGGACCGGCCGAGCGCGTCATCGGTCAGCGGGTCGACGCCGTCGCGGAACACCGCCGTCATCGCCGCTTCGCTCACGACGTCGCCCGGGCGGAGGTGCCGCGCACCGTCGCCGAGCCCGGCAAGGCCCTCGCCGAACCACCGGCCCGCCGGGTTGCCGGTCTGCTCGTAGTACGCGGTGAGCGACGCGTCCGCCCCAAGGCCGGCGTCGCCCGCGGCCACGTGCCGGATGAGGTAGGCATACCCGTCCCCAGCGGTGAGCTTGTGCATCGACATCACCGGCACTACCTCCCCTCGCGCCGCCGTCGCTACCTGCAGGTGTGCGGCAGCAGACGAGAAGATCCGTCGCTGCCCGCCGCCCTGGCCCCTCCCGCGCCGCAGAGGAGCGGAGTCGGGTCGTGCACACGACGCCAGACTCCTCACGCCCGATAGACAGAGCGATGACGAACTGGCGTCGCAGGCGATGACGCGAACAAGTGCGATGACGGCGCACCAGGCGCCGGCCCATACGCGTCCGCGTCATCGATGACGACAGCGCGACGCGGCACCAGCCTGAGCCGAGCGGCATTCCCTGGGCTCCCGCGAGACGTCGCAGGACCAACCCGTCGACCCGAAGTCGGATGGGGGAGCTCACGGTGTCTGGCACCATCCGGCTCATGGGTAAGCCACGGGCGGCGGCCGAGCACGAGTGCATCTTCTGCGCGATCGTTGCCGGCCGAGCGGAGGTCAGCCTCGTCTACGACGACGCGACAGTCATGGTTTGGATGGCCCTGCACCCCGTGGTCCCCGGGCATCTTCTCGTCGTGCCACGCCAGCACGTCGTCGGCCTCGAGGACATCGACGCGGCCACGAGCGCCCACGTCTGGTCGGTCGGTCACGAGATGGCGCGAGCCTTACGCCGCTCCGCCATGCGATGCGAAGGGATCAACGTCTTTCTGTGTGACGGCGAGGCCGCGTTCCAGACGGTCTTCCACTTCCACCTGCACGTCATCCCGCGCTACGAGGGCGACGGGTGGACGATCCTTCCCGACGAGGTGGAACGTGAGCGGCCGCTCCTTGACGCCGAGGCTCAGGCGATCCGGGACGCCATCGCGTCGGCCGACTGACGCGCCGCGTGGCAGCGGCCGTGCTGTGTAGAGGGGAGTGGTAGTGGAGCTTCGCGCGCTCAGGATCGACGACGAAGCCGAGGCAAGGGCGGCGCACGCCGAGCTGGCGACCGAGGGCTTCGCCTTCTTGCCGATCCACGACCCGAACGAGCCATGGGCCGCGTACCTCGAGCGGGTCGAGCGCCTTCGCTACGGTGCCGGCCTTCCGCCCGGGTACGTGCCGTGGACCGACCTCTACGCCGCGGTTGACGGCGTTGTGGTCGGGCGCGTTTCCGTGCGGCACCGGCTCACCGAAGCGTTGCTCCAGGTTGGCGGCCACATCGGCTACGGAGTCCGGCCCGCATACCGGCGGCGCGGGTACGCGACCGAGCTGCTCCGCGCCGGGCTCGGCGTCGCTCACGGTCTGGGCATCGACCAGGCGCTCGTAACCTGCGACGACGAGAACGTCGGCTCAGCTGCGGTGATCGAGCGGTGCGGCGGCGTGCTCGAAGACGTCCGATCGGTACCCGGGGGCTCACCGAAGCGGCGCTACTGGGTTCCGACGAGAGAAGCGCTGAGTCCCGCCCGCTGACGCCGGCCCGGCGACTGCCGGTGACGGCCGCTGTCGAGCCGATGACGGGCCGTGACTCCTCTTGCATCTCTGGGATGCAGACTCGCCAGGCCCGTCGCAGGCCGGGCCCAGGATCGGCGCTCATGCACGTCCACCCACGGGTGCAAGCGGGAGGCGCCGCGCGCGCACCACTGCCGAACCGACCCGCGCCGCTAGCCTTCACGCGTGAAGACAACAGACCTCGCGAAGGTGCGGGCCACCCTCTGGGCCGCTGCCGACGAACTGCGTGCGAACTCAAAGCTGACGCCCGTGCAGTACCGGGACCCTGTGCTCGGGCTTGTCTTCCTTGCGTACGCGGAGAACCGCTTCGAGGCAGTGCGCGCCGAGGTTGAGGCGGACCGCAGCCCGCGCAACCCCGCCCAGCCGGCCGACTACAAGGCGAAGTCCGTCCTATACGTCCCCCACGCGTCGCGGCTCTCGCGCATCGTCGACCTGCCCGAGGGCGACGACATCGGCAAGGCGGTCGACGAGGCGATCAAGGCGATTGAGGCAGCGAACCCCGAGCTCAAGGACATCCTGCCGCGCGGCTACCAGAAGCTAGAGCGCGCGACCCTCATCGAGCTCCTACGCCTGTTCGCCCCGCTGCCAACCCAGCTCAGCGGCGACGCGTTCGGGTTTATCTACGAGGACTTCCTGTCGAACTTCGCGGCGCAGGAGGGCAAGGGCGGTGGTGAGTACTTCACCCCATACTCGATCGTGCGCCTAGTTGTGGAGATTCTCGAACCCTTTGAGGGCCGCGTTTTCGACCCGGCGTGCGGGTCGGGAGGCATGTTCGTGCAGTGCGCGAAGTTCGTCGAACGCCACCACGAGTCGGCCAGCCGCAAACTGTCGATCTACGGCGCGGAAAAGACCGACGACACCGTACCGCTGGCGAAGATGAACCTCGCCTTGCACGGCTTGTCTGGCGATATCCGTCAGGCCAACAGCTACTACGAAGACCCTCACAACGCCGTCGGCGCGTTCGACTACGTCATGGCCAACCCGCCGTTCAATGTCGACAAGGTAAACAAGGACAAGCTCGCAGGAGACAAGCGGTTCCCCTTCGGTATGCCGAAGGCCGACAATGCGAACTACCTGTGGATCCAGGAATTCTATGCCGCCCTTGCCGACACGGGCCGCGCAGGGTTCGTCATGGCGAACTCGGCCGCCGACGCCGGGCACTCCGAGAAGGAGATCCGCAAGCAGCTCGTCGAGTCCGGTGCGGTCGACGTCATGGTCGCCATCAGCTCGAACTTCTTCTACACCGTCACCCTGCCGGTCACGCTCTGGTTCCTCGACAGGGCCAAGACGGGCACGTCGCGCGAGGACACGGTGTTGTTCATCGACGCACGCCATGTCTTCCGACAAATAGACCGTGCTCACCGCGACTTCACGGCCGAGCAGATCGAGTTCCTTGCGAACGTCGTCCGCCTTTACCGCGGCGAGCCCATCGAGACCTGCGACGGCAGCCAGGCCCTCCTCGACGAGAACTTCCCCGACGGCACCTACGTCGACGTCCCCGGGCTGTGCATGCTCGCGACCCGCGCCGAGATCGAGGCCCAGGGGTGGAGCCTAAACCCCGGTCGCTACACCGGCTCGGCCGCGGTGAACGTAAACGACGAGGATTTCGCGATCAAGCTGGAGGAACTCTTCGAGGAGTTCACTCGCCTCAGCGACGAGGCTGTCGACCTCCGTGCCAAGGTCGACGCCGCAGTCCAAGGGATTCGCGACGCATGAGTGCCTGGAAGCGCGCAACGCTCGCGGAACTGGCGAGTCCCGACCCGTACGCACTCGCGACAGGGCCATTTGGGTCCGCCATCAGCGCCAAGAACTTCGTCGAACACGGGGTTCCGGTTATTCGCGGCTCAAACCTCAGCCTGGACGTCGGCGTGAGGCTGAACGACCACGGCCTCGCCTTCCTCACTGAGGCGAAGGCCGCGACGTTCAAGCGGAGCGTGGCGCGGCGCGGCGATCTGGTTTTCACCTGCTGGGGAACGATCGGCCAGATCGGGCTGATTGATGATCGCAGCGAGTACGCCGAATACATCGTCTCGAACAAGCAGATGAAGTTGACCCCCGACCCCACGAAGGTCGACTCGACGTACCTGTACTACCTCCTGTCGAGTCCTGAAATGGTTCGCGTGGTGACCGGGCAGTCAATCGGGGCGGCAGTCCCTGGCTTCAACCTCGGGCAACTCAAGGACATCGCCGTGTACGTGCCACCACTCGGCGCCCAAAGGGACATCGCCGGCGTTCTCGGCGGGATCGATGACCTGATCGAGAACAACCGGCGGCGGGTTCAGGTGTTGGAGGAGATGGCACGGACCATCTACCGGGAGTGGTTCGTTGAGTTTCGCTACCCGGGCCACGAATCCGTCCCCCTCGTGGACTCCGCCCTCGGCCCCCTCCCCGAAGGGTGGTCGGCGGGTGTCCTCGACGAGATCGTCGCCACCGGCAAGGAAAGCGTCGACCCCTCGACAATTGAGCCCACGACACCTGCCGTGGGTTTGGAGCACATCCCGCGGCAGCAGGTGACTCTCGACGACTGGGGGTCCGCGGGGAACCAAGGCAGCCGCAAGGCAGTCTTCAAGCAGGGCGATGTCCTCTTCGGCAAGATCAGGCCGTACTTCCACAAGGTCAGCGTCGCGCCGATCGACGGCATCTGCTCAACAGACGCCATTGTCATCCGACCGCTGTCGAAACACTGGGGACAGGCAGTGTTCACAGTTTCGAGCGTCGAGTTCGTCGCGCATGCGACGCAAACCGCGAACGGCACCAAGATGCCACGCGCTGATTGGAAGGTGCTCGGCAAGTGGCCCCTCGCTGTTCCCCCTGCGCCGATTGCTGAGTCGTTCAGCGACGTCGCCCGTAACCATCTCACGCTTGCTGCGACGCTCATGTTCGAGAACCGCCGACTTGCAGGGATGCGCGACCTGCTCCTGCCGAAGTTGGTGACGGGTCAGATCGACGTATCGGCGCTGGACCTCAATCGCGCCCTTGAGGAGGCGGTCGCATGATGGGGCGCGGCGCGGAGGCCCTGTTTGTCGAGGAGCCGAGCATGCAGCTCCTGAGTGAGCTGGGCTGGTCTCGGGTTGACGCGTGGCAGGAGAAGCTCGGCGCAAGCGGCACGCTGGGCCGCGACTCGCAGCACGAGGTTGTCCTCACTCACCGTTTACGCGCTGCGATCCGCCAGCTCAACCCGGCCGACGTCCCGGAGACAGCGATTGACCAGGCAGTCGAGGCGGTCACGAAGGACCGCTCGATCATGGATCGGGTGCGGGCGAACCGTGAGGTCTACGACCTGCTACGCGACGGCTGCCGGGCCGAGTGGGTCGACGAAGTCGGAGAGAAGCGCATCGAGTTGTTGCGCTACCTCGACATGGCGAACCCGGCGTCGAACGATCTGCTGGCGGTGCAGCAGATGTGGGTCAAGGGCAGCCTGCACAGCCGCCGTCTCGATGTCGCGTTGTTCGTTAATGGCATCCCGCTGGTGCTAATGGAGTTCAAGGAGCCGAACGAGGACGTCAGGAAAGGCTTCGCCGACAACGTCACCGACTATCGCGACACTATCCCGCAGCTGTTCGTCCCAAACCTGTTCGTGCTGGTCTCCAACGGCAGTCAGGCCAAGGTCGGGTCGACGTACTCGCCATGGGAGTTCTTCGGCGACTGGAAGGTCACCGACGCGAAGGGCGCCCGCGGGAAGATCGCCCTGGAGACGGCACTGCGCTGCACATGCGATCCGGCGGTGTTGCTCGACCTGTTGGAGAACTTTGTCGCCTACATTGAGCGCCCCGGCGGCTTGATCAAGGTAATCGCCCGATCACACCAGTACTACGGCGTCAACGCCGCGATCGAGAGCCTTCACCGTGCACGGGCCGAGCAGGACAAGCGACTCGGGGTGTTCTGGCACACGCAGGGCTCGGGCAAGAGCCTGTCGATGCTGTGGTTCACCCAGAAGGTGTTACGGCAGGTGCCCGGCAAGTGGACGTTCGTCATGGTCACCGATCGCAAGGAACTCGACACCCAGTTGCACGGCGAGTTCGCCGACGCCGGGGCGATCCCTGCGGGCGCGGACGTGCACGCCGAGTCGATTGCGGGGCTGCGCGAGCTGCTCGCCGCGGATCACCGGTACGTGTTCACGCTGATCCAGAAGTTCCAGCCCGCCAAGGACGAGCGCGAGATGCCGATGCTGTCGGCCCGATCGGACATCATCGTCATCACCGACGAGGCGCACCGCTCCCAGTACGACACGCTCGCGTTAAACATGCGCCGGGCGCTTCCGGCGGCGTCGATGATGGGCTTCACCGGTACACCGTTGATCGCTGGGGAGGAGCAGGCGACTCGGGCGCAGTTCGGCGAGTACGTGTCGATCTACAACTTCCGCGATGCCATCGAAGACGGCGCGACTGTGCCGCTGTACTACGAGAACCGCATCCCCGAACTGCAACTGATTAACCCGGGCTTCTCCGACGAGCTGGAGGAGATCCTCAACCAGGCCGAGGTCGACGACGAGGCCGAGGGCGCTCTCGTCAAGGCGATGGGCAACCAGTACATGCTGCTCACCCGGCCAGAACGTCTGAAGACGATTGCCAGCGACCTAGTGCGGCACTTCGTCGGTCGCGGATTCAGCGGCAAGGCGATGTACGTGGGTCTCGACAAGGCCGCCGCCGTGCGGATGTACGACCTCGTCCAGGAGGCGTGGGCCACCCACCGGGAGGAGCTGAGGGCCGAGCATGACGCGCTGCCCGAGCTGGAGCGCCCCTGGCTCGCGTCGCGAATCGCGCTAATGGAGTCGACCGACATGGCCGTCGTCGTCTCGCAGAGCCAGAACGAACTGAAGATGCTCGACGACCAGGGCCTGGACATCCGCCCCCACCGGGCGCGGATGATCAGCGAGGACCTCGCCGAGAAGTTCAAGGACTCTAAAGATCCGCTGCGCATCGTGTTCGTCTGCGCGATGTGGATGACCGGATTCGACGCCCCGAGCGTGTCGACGGTGTACCTCGACAGGCCGATGCGCAACCACACCCTCATGCAGACCATCGCCCGCGCCAACCGGGTGTTCCCCGAAAAGGACAACGGCCTCATCGTCGACTACGTCGGCGTGTTCCGTAACCTTGAGAGGGCCCTCGCCATTTACGGGGCCGCCTCCGCCGGCGAGACGCCGATCGAGATCATCGACGCCCTCGCCAGCGAACTCGACACCGTCGTCGCCGAACTGATCACGTTCTGCACCGGCGTCGGCGTCGACCTCATCGAAATGCGTGACGCGACCGGTTTCGACCACATCGCCAAGCGCGACGCCGCCGTCGAGGCGCTGCTGGTCGATGAGCAGACGTGGAACGACTACCTCGTGCGGGCAAGGCTGACTCGGCGGCTGTTCAAGGCGCTCCTTCCGAACCCGAAGGCGGCCGCGCAGCAGCGCACCGTCGCGGCGATCCGGGTGCTCGCCGAGCGCATCACCGACGTCACCAAGCCGCCGCAGCCCGACATCAGCGGCGTGCTTGACGCCGTCGACGCGCTTCTGGATCGCTCCGTCGGAGCGGAGGAGTACGTCATCCGTGCAGCAGCCGAAGGGACGGCGCCCGATCCGTTGCTCGATCTGTCGCAAATTGACTTCGAAGGGCTGGCCCGCAAGCTCGCGGGGCGCAAGCGTGCCGAGACGGACCGGCTCGCGCAGCTCCTCCTCGCGCGCGCGGTCGGCGCGGCGACGCGCAACCCGACTCGCTACGAGTTGGTCGAGCGGATCGAGCAGCTCATCGCCGAGTACAACGCCGGCGCGGTCAACACCGACGAGTACCTCAAGCGCCTCATCGAGATGTCCCGGACCCTCACGCATGAGGAAGAACGCGCCGTTCGAGAGGGCATGACTGAGGAGGAACTGGCGATCTTCGACCTGCTCACCCAGCCCGACCCTGCCCTCACCGACGAGGAACGGCAGCGGGCTAAGGCCAGCGCGAAGATCCTGCTGGAGCACCTCCACCGGAAGCTCGTCCAGGACTGGCGGCGCAAGGTCGACGTCATGAGCGACGTCAACAGCACCATCCGATCCGTGCTCGACGCGGGCCTCCCGGACCCGTACACCGTCGACATCTTCCAGACCAAAGTGCAGCTCGTCTACGACCACGTGCTCTCGGCCTACGGCGACAACGGGGAGAGCGCGTACACGACGCGGGTCGACGTCACGTACCCGCAGCGGATCGCGGTCGAGTACACAGACGGCCCGGTCGACGTACATCGGATCGCGGACGACGTCGTGCGCCGGATCCTCGCTGACCCGACCTTCGCGGCGCAGGTCGCCCAGCAACTCCAGGCGTCGGCTCCTACGAGTGGCGATCCGGCGTGACGCGGCAATCCGAGCACCGGGCTCAACAGGTCCGTCGCGCCGGCCTCCCCGCTCGCGGTGCGTCTTCGGGGTGACAAGAGACTCGCCGTGGTCAGCGTGTGGTCAGCGAGCACTCCGGAACAGGGTCACTTCACGAACTACCCGCGTGTAGTTCCGCAGGTCAGCGCGTTATCCGGCTCTTCGCAGATGAGGGTGTA
>NZ_AXCW01000009.1 GCF_000603945.1 Actinotalea ferrariae CF5-4
CGACGGCGGCACGGAGCGATCGGCGCGCCCCCGACGGCGCGCCGCTCGCCCTGGAGGTCGCCGACCGGCCGGACCACCCGTGGCTCGAGGCCTGGCTCGCGGTCAAGTCCGGCGGGGACGGCCGCGACGTCGCCCGTCGGGTCGTCGCCGGGGCGCCCGCCGACTACGTCACCGCGCGGGACGGCCAGGGCGTCGTCGGGGTGGTCCGGGCGGCGACGCTCGGGCAGTGGTGCGTCGTCTCCTGCCTCATGGTCGACCCGCGTGCCCGGCGCCGTGGCGTCGCGTCGGTGCTGACCGCCGCGGCGCTCGACCGCGCCGCGGCCCGGGGCGCGGCGCACGTGCTCGTCCAGGTGGAGGAGGGCAACGCCCCGGCGCGCGCCCTCTACGCGGCGGCCGGCTTCACCCCCGCGGCGGCGTACCACTACCGCGAGCTCCCCTGACGACGGCCTGAGCGGCAGGACCCGCCTCCCCTGGTCGAGGTGCCGTGGGACGCGCACACTGGTCGCCATGATCTCCGTCGAGCTGGCCGAGCGGCTCGTGATCGCCGGCCTGAGGTGGCGTCCGGCGCCGGGCGACCGGTTCGTCATCCCGCAGCCGGAGCTCGCGGGCCAGGTCTTCACGCTGAGCGACATGACCATCGAGGTGCACGACCACCCGGGCGGGACGGTGCTCGGCTTCAACGGCACGACGGAGTGGGCGCTGGACTCCGTCGCCCAGGACGACGCGCTCTGGCTGCCCCGCGAGGACCAGCTGCGCGAGCTCCTCGGCGGCACGTTCGTCTCGCTCGCGGTGCAGGGCCGCGCGCCCGGCCCGCAGGACGACGTCGACGGGTCGGACCCGGCCCTCGGGACCTACGTCGTGACGACCCGCGCCGCCGACGGCGGGGAGCGCCGGTTCACCGCCGCGACCGCGGCCGACGCCTACGCGGGCGCCCTCCTCGTGCTCGTGGAGCGGGCCGTCGGGTCGGGCGTCGCGGGCTGACGGCCCGTCGGCGGCACCGCCGCGCACGCTCGGGGGCGGCGGCCGGTGACCACTAGACTCGCCAACCATGTCCACCATCTCCCGCGAGGAAGTCGCGCGCCTGGCCGCCCTGGCCCGGATCGACCTGTCGGAGGCGGAGCTGACGCGGTTGGCGGGCGAGCTCGACGTCATCGTCGAGTCCGTCGCGAAGGTCAGCGAGATCGCCACCGCCGACGTCCCGGCGACCAGCCACCCGCTGCCGCTGACGAACGTGTTCCGCGACGACGTCCCGGTCGAGCCGCTGCCCGTCGCCGACGTGCTCGCCGGGGCGCCGGCGGCCGAGGACGGCCGCTTCCTCGTCCCGCAGATCCTCGAGGAGGACTGATGGCGGCCGACCTCACGCGCCGCAGCGCCGCCGACCTCGCGCAGGCGCTCCGCTCCGGTGAGGTGTCCAGCGTCGAGGTGACGCAGGCGCACCTGGACCGCATCGCCGCCGTCGACGGCGCGGTGCACGCGTTCCTGCACGTCAGCACGGAGGACGCCCTGGCGACCGCGCGCGACGTCGACGCCCGGCGCGCCGCCGGCGAGGAGCTCCCGGCCCTCGCGGGCGTGCCCGTCGCGGTCAAGGACGTCGTCGTGACGAAGGGCATGCCGACGACGGCGGGCTCGCGGATCCTGTCGGGCTGGGTGCCGCCCTACGACGCGACGCTGGTCGAGCGGCTCCGGGCCGCCGGGATGCCGATCCTGGGCAAGACGAACATGGACGAGTTCGCCATGGGCTCCTCCACGGAGCACTCGGCCTACGGGGACACGCACAACCCCTGGGACCTCGACCGCATCCCGGGTGGCTCGGGCGGCGGCAGCGCCGCGGCCGTCGCGGCGTTCGAGGCGCCGCTCGCGATCGGCACGGACACGGGCGGCTCGATCCGCCAGCCGGGCGCCGTCACGGGCACCGTCGGGGTCAAGCCGACCTACGGCGGCGTCTCCCGCTACGGCCTCATCGCGCTCGCGTCCAGCCTGGACCAGGCAGGCCCGGTCACCCGCACCGTGCTCGACTCCGCGCTCCTGCACGAGGTGATCGGCGGGCACGACCCCCGGGACTCCACCTCGCTGGCCGAGCCGCTGCCCGACGTCGTCGGCGCCGCCCGGCTGGGCCTCACCGGCGACCTGACCGGTGTCCGCGTCGGCGTCGTGCGCGAGCTGGACGGGGAGGGCTACCAGGCCGGCGTCCGCGACCGGTTCGAGGAGTCGCTGGACCTGCTCCGCGGCGCGGGCGCCGAGGTCGTCGAGGTCTCCTGCCCGCACTTCGACTACGCGCTGGCCGCGTACTACCTCATCCTGCCCAGCGAGGCGTCGAGCAACCTGGCCAAGTTCGACGGCATGCGCTTCGGTCTGCGCGTGGAGCCCACCGACGGCCCGGCGACCGCCGAGCGCGTCATGGGCGCCACCCGCGGCGCCGGGTTCGGCGACGAGGTCAAGCGCCGCATCATCCTCGGCACGTACGCGCTGTCGGCGGGGTACTACGACGCCTACTACGGCAGCGCGCAGAAGGTCCGTACGCTCATCCAGCGCGACTTCGCGGCCGCGTTCGAGCAGGTCGACGTCCTCGTCTCGCCCACGGCGCCGACGACGGCGTTCAAGCTGGGGGAGAAGCTCGACGACCCCCTCGCCATGTACCTCAACGACGTGGCGACCATCCCGGCGAACCTCGCGGGGGTGCCGGGCATGTCCGTCCCGAACGGGCTGGTCGACGGCCTGCCCGTCGGCTTCCAGATCCTGGCGCCCGCGCGCGCCGACGACCGCCTGTACCGCGTGGGCGCGGCCCTGGAGACGCTGCTCGAGCAGCGCTGGGGCGGTCCGCTCCTGGCGCAGGCGCCCGAGCTGCCGACCGCCGCGCCCGAGGGGAGCCAGCCATGAGCACGTCCACCGTCGCCCTGGTCGACTACGACGAGGCCGTGGCCCGCTTCGACCCGGTCATCGGCATCGAGGTCCACGTCGAGCTCGGCACGCGCACCAAGATGTTCGACGGCGCGCCGACGGAGTTCGGGGCGGACCCCAACACCCAGGTGACGCCGGTCTCGCTCGGCCTGCCCGGCGCGCTGCCGGTGCTCAACGGCACGGCCGTCGAGTCCGCGATCAAGATCGGTCTCGCGCTCAACTGCCAGATCGCCGAGGTGTGCCGGTTCGCGCGGAAGAACTACTTCTACCCGGACATCCCGAAGAACTTCCAGACGTCGCAGTACGACGAGCCGATCGCCCACGACGGGTTCCTGGATGTCGAGCTCGAGGACGGGACCGTCGTCCGCGTGGAGATCGAGCGCGCGCACATGGAGGAGGACGCGGGCAAGAACACCCACGTGGGTGGTGCGACGGGGCGCATCCACGGTGCGGAGTACTCGCTCGTCGACTACAACCGCGCGGGGATCCCGCTCATCGAGATCGTCACCCGGCCCATCACCGGGGTCGGGACCCGGGCGCCCGAGGTGGCGCGGGCGTACGTGCAGACCCTGCGGGACATCTTCCGGGCGCTCGAGGTGTCCGAGGCACGGATGGAGCGCGGCAACGTCCGCGCCGACGTCAACGTGTCGCTGCGGCCGTCCCCCGACGCCCCGCTGGGGACCCGGACCGAGACCAAGAACGTCAACAGCTTCCGGTCCGTCGAGCGCGCGGTGCGGTTCGAGATCTCCCGTCAGGCCGCCGTCCTCGACGGCGGCGGCACGGTCGTCCAGGAGACCCGGCACTGGCACGAGGACACAGGCGTCACGACGCCCGGCCGCGTGAAGTCCGACGCGGAGGACTACCGCTACTTCCCGGAGCCCGACCTCGTGCCGGTCGCCCCGTCGCGGGACTGGGTCGAGGAGATCCGGGCGACGCTGCCGGAGATGCCGGTCGCGCGCCGTCGGCGGCTGCAGGACGAGTGGGGCTACGCCGACGCCGAGATGCGCGACGTGGTCAACGCCGGCGCGATCGAGCTCATCGAGTCGACGGTCGCCGCCGGGGCCTCGCCCGCGGCCGCCCGCAAGTGGTGGATGGGCGAGCTGGCCCGCACCGCGAACACCGACGGCGTCGCGCTGGAGGAGCTGCTGGTCACGCCGCTGC
The DNA here is from genome assembly GCF_000603945.1 of Actinotalea ferrariae CF5-4. Taxonomy (GTDB): domain Bacteria; phylum Actinomycetota; class Actinomycetes; order Actinomycetales; family Cellulomonadaceae; genus Actinotalea; species Actinotalea ferrariae. Next base: position 4,060 of record NZ_AXCW01000009.1, read on the forward strand.
AGGTGGCCGAGCTCCAGGGGCTCGTCGAGTCGGGCCGCCTCAACGACAAGCTCGCCCGGCAGGTCCTCGCGGGCGTCCTCGCGGGGGAGGGGTCACCCGAGCAGGTCGCCCACGACCGGGGCCTGGAGGTCGTCTCCGACGACGGGCCGCTGATCGCGGCGGTCGACGAGGCCCTGGCGGCCCAGCCCGACGTCGCGGAGAAGATCCGCAGCGGCAACCTGGGGCCGGTCGGCGCGATCATCGGCGCGGTCATGAAGGCCACCCGCGGTCAGGCGGACGCCGGACGGGTGCGCGAGCTGGTGCTCGAGCGCGTGGCGCAGGACTGATCCGACGCCGGTCGGTGGCGGGACGGGTCGTCGGGGACGGCGGCCGGTCGCGTCCGAGGGAGGAACGTCATGGAGAAGCCGACGCTGCGCGGTGAGCTCGTCGTCCTGCGACCCGTCGCGGCGCGCGACGCCGAGCAGATGTGGGAGATGGTCAACGACCCCGAGGGGCGGCGCCTCACCGGCACCGTCGTCGAGCACACCCGGGAGCAGGTCGACGCCTGGTGCGCGACGGTCTCCGGGCGCCCCGGCCGCATCGACCTCGCGATCACGACCCACGACTCCGACGAGTTCCTGGGCGAGATCGTCCTGGCGGACGTCGACGAGCACGACGCCAACGCGTCGATGCGGATGGCCCTGCGTCCCGGGCAGCGTGGTCGGGGCTTCGGCGGCGAGGCGATCGGGCTCGTGCTCGAGCACGCGTTCGCGGCGCCGCCCGAGGGCCTGGGCCTGCACCGGGTCGCGCTGGACGTCCTGGAGATCAACCCGCGGGCCCGGATGCTCTACGAGAGCCACGGGTTCGAGGTGGAGGGACGTCTGCGGGAGGTGCACCGGGACGGGGAGTACTGGACCGACGTCGTCCTCATGGCGATCCTCGAGGACGACTACCGGGCGACCCGGGACGCCGAGCGCTGACCGGACCCCGCCGTCCCCGCGACGCGACCGTGCCCACGCCGCCCACGCCGCCCACGCCGCCCACGCCGCCCACGCGCTGCGGACGGGACGTCCCAGGACCAGGATGGCCCCGATGCTGACCGTCACCCTCGCCCACCCCGGGGTCCTCGACGCGCTCGAGGGCGCCGCCGACGGCGTCCCCGCGCAGGTCCGGCTCGTCGGCTGGGACCCTGCCGACCCGCTGCCCGACGGCGTCGCCCCGGCGGACGTGGCCGCCGTCGTCCTCGCCCGGGCCGACCGCGACCGGCTCCGGGCCCTGGAGACGCTGCCCGCGCTGCGCCTCGTGCAGCTGCCGAGCGCCGGGTTCGAGCACGCCCTCGCGCACGCCCCGGTGCGCGCGGCGCTGTGCAACGCCCGCGGGGTGCACGACGCCGGGACCGCCGAGCTCGCCGTCGGGCTCCTGCTCGCCGCGCAGCGCGGCATCGACGACGCCGTCCGGGACGCGCAGGAGGGGGTGTGGCGGCCCCGGGAGCGTCGGTCGCTCGCGGACCGGCGCGTCATGGTCCTGGGGCACGGGTCGATCGGTGCTGCCGTGGCCCGGCGGCTCGAGCCGTTCGAGGTCGTCGTCGTGCGGGTGGCCCGCACCGCCCGGGTCGAGGACGGCGCCGTGGTCCACGGCGCGGACGAGCTCGCCCGCCTCCTCCCGACGGTCGACGCCGTCGTCGTCGTGCTGCCGCTCACGGAGGCCACCCGCGGCCTGCTCGACGCCGCGGCGCTCGCCGCGCTGCCCGACGGCGCGCTCGTCGTCAACGTCGGGCGGGGGGCGGTCGTCGACACGGACGCGCTCGTCGCCGAGGTGACGGCGGGCCGGCTGCGTGCGGCGCTCGACGTGGTCGACCCCGAGCCGCTGCCGGCGGACCACCCGCTGTGGCGGGCGCCCGGCGTGATCCTCACGCCGCACGTCGGGGGCGCGTCGGACGCCACGGTGCCCCGCATGGCGGCCCTCGTCCGGGCGCAGGTGACCGCGCTGGCGACGGGCACCGCGCTGCGCAACGTGGTCCGGGAACCCCGGGAGGACCGGTCGTGACCGCGGGTGCGACCGGCCGGCTGCCGGGGGAGCGCGGGGCGGCGCCGCTGGGCCGGACCTTCCGCAACCCGGTCCTGCCCGGCTGCCACCCCGACCCGACGGTGTGCCGCGTCGGCGACGACTACTACCTCGTCACGTCGTCGTTCGAGTACGTGCCGGGACTGCCCGTGCACCACAGCCGCGACCTCGTGCACTGGCGTCCCGTCGGGCACGTCGTCGACCGGCCCTCCCAGGTCGCGCTGCACGACGTGGAGGCCTCGCGCGGCCTGTACGCCCCGACGCTGCGCCACCACGACGGCACGTTCTACCTGACCAGCACGGTGGTCCGGCACGGGACCCAGGAGCCCTCGGGCAGCTTCGTGATGACGGCCACCGACGCCGCCGGCCCGTGGTCGGACCCGGTCTGGCTCGACGCGGAGGGGATCGACCCCGCGCTGTTCTTCGACGACGACGGTCGCGCCTGGTGCACCGGCATGCGGGAGAGCCGGCCGATGGCGTGGGAGGGCCAGACGGAGATCTGGATCCGCGAGCTCGACCTGCGCACGCTGCGGCTGGTCGGGCCGGAGCACGTGCTGTGGAGCGGCGCGCTCCAGGGCGCCGTGTGGGCGGAGGGACCGCGGCTGTTCAAGGTCGAGGGACGGTACGTGCTCGTCGCGGCCGAGGGCGGGACCGAGCACACGCACGCCGTGACCGTGGCCAGGGCGGACCGGGTGACCGGTCCCTACCGCGGCAGCCCGGCGAACCCGGTGCTCACCCATCGCCACCTCGGCCGCGCGCACCCCGTCGTCGGCGTGGGTCACGCGGACCTCGTGGAGCTGCCGGACCACACGTGGTGGGCCGTCGTGATGGGCTCGCGGCCCTACGGCGGGCTCTACGAGAACCTCGGACGCGAGACGTTCCTCGTGCCGGTCACGTGGGAGCAGGGCTGGCCCGTGTTCGCGCCCGGCGTGGGTCAGGTGTGCCAGGTCGAGGTGGCGCCCTCGCTCCCGCCGCACCCGTGGCCGGTCCCGCCGGTCCGGGACGACTTCGCGGGCGGGCTCCGCCCCGAGTGGACCTCGGCGCGGGGCCCGGCGGAGGAGTTCTGCCGGCCCGTTCCCGGCGGGGGGCTCGAGCTCGCCCTGCGGCCGCAGACCCTCGCCGACGGCGTCCCGTGCGCCTTCGTGGGGCGTCGCCAGCAGCACGTCGACGTCGACGTCCGGGTGCGGCTCCACTTCGACCCGACGACGGGGGACGAGTGGGCGGGTCTCGCGGTCCGGCAGTCGGACAGCCACAGCTACCTCGTGGTCGTCGCAGGCCCGGACGTCGTGGACGGTCCGCGGCGGGTCCTGGTCGTGCGCCGCCTCGAGGGGCGACGCACCGTGCTGCACTCCGAGCCGGTGCCCGACGGCGCCCTCGACCTCACGCTGCGGGTCCGGGGGCAGGACTACGCGGCGCTCCTGACCGACGAGGCCGGCGTCGAGCGGCACCTGGCGACGCTCGACGGCCGGATGCTCGACAGCCGGGTGGAGGAGACCTTCGTCGGGGTGTGGATCGGGCTGTACGCGACGAGCAACGGGATGCCGACGCGCTCCGCCGCCCACGTCGACTGGGTGGAGTACCGGCCGGTGGAGCGCTGAGGGGCCGGTCTACCGGACCGCGGCGGTGGCACCGACCGGAGCCGGCGCGCAGGTACCCCGCTCGACCAGGCGCGTGGGCAGGCGCAGGTGGGCCGCGGGGACCGGGCGCCCGGCCATGAGCTCGACGAGCATGCCGATCGCGACCGAGCCCATCTGCTGCATGGGCTGCGCCACGGTGGTCAGCGGTGGCGTGGTCGCCGCCGCCTCGGGCACGTCGTCGAAGCCGACGACGGACAGGTCCCGCGGCACGGCGAGGCCCAGGTCGGCGGCGGCCTCGATCGTCGCGATGGCCATGAGGTCGTTGGCGGCGAAGACCGCGGTGGGCCGGTCGGCGAGCTCGAGCAGCTCGTGCGCGGGCCGGTCGGCGGTCTCGCGGCGGTAGCCGCCGACGCGCACGAGAGCGGGGTCCACCGGGACGCCGGCGCGCGCCATCGCGGTGCGGAAGCCCTCCTCGCGCAGCCGTGAGCTCTCCAGGTCCGGCCGCCCCCCGAGGAAGCCGATCCGGCGGTGCCCCAGGGCGAGCAGGTGCTCCGTCGCCGTGACCGCGCCGGCGAGGTTGTCCGAGTCGACCGTCGGGATGCCGGACGGGCCGGCGTGGGGGTCGATGGCCACGACCGGGACGCCGTCGTGCACCTCGACCACGGTGGGCGTCACGAGCACGGCGCCGTCGATGAGCGTGCCACTGAGGCGGGACAGCGAGCGGCGCTCCCAGCCGACGTCGGTGCCGCCGGCGCCGCCGCCGGAGTACGCGAGCAGCTCGTAGCCGGTGCCGGCCACCGCCTGGGAGACCCCCTTGAGGATCTCCGTGCTGAAGGGCTCGAACTCCGCGACGAGGATCCCGATGACGTTGGTCCGGTGGCTGCGCAGGCTGCGGGCGACGAGCGAGGACTCGTAGCCCAGGCTCGCGATGACCTCCTGCACCCGCTCGTTGGTGGCCTGCGCGACGCCGTAGCGACCGTTGATCACCTTGGAGACGGTCGCCACGGACACGCCGGCGGTCCGCGCCACGTCGTTGATGGTCACGCGTCCGGTTCGGCTCACGTCCCGGATCGTATCGCGTCGAAAACGTTATCGATAACGGTTGACACGCCTCGATCCGGTTGAGAGGCTTCCCCACGTCCCGGCCACCGGACCGCTCCAGGCCGGATCCACCGCGGAAACTCAACGAAGAGGACGACTCCATGAGCACACGCAAGGCTCTGATGCTCCCCATGGCGGCCGTGACGGCCGCCGCGCTCCTCGCCGCCTGCGGCGGGGGCGACGCCGGCTCCGGCAGCGCCGGGGGCGAGGGCGGCGGCGACGTCGAGCTCACCTTCTGGCACAACTCGACCACCGGCCCCGGCAAGGAGTACTGGGACGAGACGGCGGCCCAGTTCGAGGAGGCGAACCCGGGCGTCACCGTCTCGATCCAGACCATCCAGAACGAGGACATGGACGGCAAGCTCCAGACGGCGCTGAACTCGGGCGACGCGCCCGACATCTTCATGGCGCGCGGCGGCGGCAAGCTCGCCGACATCGTGGAGGCGGGCCAGGCGCTCGACCTGACGGACCTGATCGCCGACGACGTCAAGGACGCGGTCGGCGGCACGCTCAACGCGTTCAGCATCGACGGCAAGGTCTACGGCATGCCGACCTCCGTGCTTCCCGGCGGCATCTACTACAACACGTCGATGTTCGAGCAGGCCGGCATCGAGGGCACCCCCGAGACGATCGAGGAGCTCGAGGACGCCGTCGCGAAGATCAAGGAGCTCGGGGTCGACCCCATCGCGCTCGGCGGCAAGGCGGCCTGGCCGGCGGCGCACTGGTACTACTTCTTCGCGCTGCGCACCTGCTCGCAGGAGGCCATGGAGACCGACGGGGCCGCGGTGCAGTTCGAGGACCCGTGCTGGGAGGAGGCGGCCCAGGAGCTCCAGGACTTCGCGAGCATCGAGCCGTTCAACGAGGGCTTCCTCACCACCGACGCCCAGGGCAGCGCCGCCTCGTCCGCGGGCATGATCGCGAACGAGCAGGCCGCCATGGAGCTCATGGGTGCCTGGAACCCGGGCGTCATCGCGGACCTCACCCCGGACAAGCAGCCGATGGAGGACCTCGGCTGGTTCCCGTTCCCGGCCGTCGAGGGCGGCGAGGGTGACCCGAGCGCGATGATGGGCGGCGTCGACGGCTACGCCTGCTCGGCGCAGGCTCCCGCCGAGGAGTGCGCGGCGTTCCTCAACTTCTTCATGTCGCAGGAGCGGCAGGAGGCCTACGCCGAGGCGTTCGTCACGCTACCCGCCAGCCAGGAGGCCCAGGGCGTCGTCACCGACCCCGCCCTGCTCGACATCCTCGCGGCGTACAACGACGCGGCGTACGTCCAGGTGTGGCTCGACACGCAGTTCGGCCAGAACGTCGGCAACGCGCTCAACGCCGGTGTCGTCGAGATGCTCGCGGGCAGCGGGACGCCCGAGGGCATCGTCACCGCGGTCAACGACGCGGCGGCCAAGGGCTAGATCCCATGAGTGACTCCCAGGGCGAGAACACGCTCACGACGAGGTCGCCCGAGGGTCCCTCCCGGGTCGGGGGCGGTGCCACCACGGCGCCGTCCCCGGCCCGCCGGGCACGACGGGGGCCGGACTGGCGCAAGCGCGCGGAGATCGCGCTCCTCTCGGGACCGGCGGTCCTGCTGTTCCTCTCGTTCGTCATCTTCCCGGTCGTCATGGCGGCCTACTACGGGTTCTACCGGTGGAAGGGCTTCGGCCCGCCGACCGACTTCGTGGGCCTCGACAACTACCTGACGATCTTCCGGGACAGCACGTTCCACGACGCGCTCCTGCACAACGGCTTCATCGTCGTGGCGTCGCTGGTGCTGCAGGGTCCGGCGGCCGTGGCGCTCGCGCTGCTGCTCAACCAGCGGATGCGCGGACGCTCCGTGATCCGGGTGCTCATCTTCGTGCCGTACGTGGTCTCCGAGGTGATCGTCGGGACCGGCTGGAGCCTCATGCTCCGCACCACCGGCGCCTTCAACGACGTCCTGGACAAGATCGGCCTCGACGCCCTCACGGTGGACTGGCTCGCCGACCCGGACGTCGCCATCTGGTCGCTCATGATGATCATCACCTGGAAGTACATCGGGTTCGCGGTGATCCTCTTCCTCGCCGGGCTGCAGAGCATCCCCGAGGAGCTCTTCGAGGCCGCGTCCATCGACGGTGCGTCCTACTGGCAGATCCAGCGCCGCATCACGCTGCCGCTGCTCGGCCCGACCATCCGGATCTGGGCGTTCCTGTCGATCATCGGCTCGCTCCAGCTCTTCGACCTCGTCTACATCATCTGGGGTCAGTACGTGGCCGCGACCGCGGGCACGTCGACGATGGCGACCTACATGGTCGTGAACGGGCGCAACGCCGGCAACTACGGCTTCGGCAACGCCGTCGCGGTCGTCCTGTTCGTCATCTCCCTGGTCATCGCCCTCGTCTACCAGCGCTACGTGCTGCGGCGTGACACCGAGGGCGCCCTCACGGAAGGGAAGAAGCGATGAGCGCGAGCGCTGTCGCCGTACCGCCGCTGCCGGCGGAGCGGCCGTCCCGACGCCGGCGGGACGGCGGGCGCCTCGGGCGCAGCGGCCCGATGACCTACCTGATCGCCTTCTTCTTCGTCGGCATCTGCATCGGCCCGGTCGCCTACATCGTCATCGGCGGGTTCCGGAGCAACTCCCAGATCATCCTCAGCCCGTCGGGCTTCCCGGACCCGTGGGAGGTCGGCAACTACGCGAGCGTGCTGACCAGCGGGATCTTCTGGCGGCAGATGGGCAACTCGGCGATCGCCGCGGTCGCCACCACCGCGGGTGTGGTGGTGCTGGGCGTCATGGCCAGCTACGTCCTCGCCCGCTACCACTTCCGGGGGCGGACGGCGCTGTACTCGCTCTTCGCGGCGGGTCTCATGTTCCCGATGACCGTCGCCATCACGCCGCTCTACATCCTGGTCCGCGAGCTGGGTCTCATGAACAGCCTCGCCGGGATCATCCTCCCGCAGATCGCGTTCGCGCTGCCCGTGACGATCATCATCCTCGTGCCGTTCCTGCGGGCGATCCCCAAGGAGCTCGAGGAGGCGGCCGCCATCGACGGGGCCAGCCGGCTCGGGTTCTTCTTCCGGATGGTGGTCCCGCTGTCGGTGCCCGGCGTCATCACCGTCGGGATCCTCGCGTTCGTCGCGAGCTGGAACAGCTACATGCTCCCCCTGTTCATCCTCAACGACGAGACGTCGTACACCCTGCCGCTCGGCGTGCAGGCGTTCGCGGCGCAGTACTCGGTGGACACCGCACGGGTGCTCGCCTTCACGTCGTTGTCCATGATCCCCGCCCTGATCTTCTTCTCGCTCTTCGAGCGGCGGATCGTGGGCGGGCTCACCGGCGCCGTGAAGGGCTGATCGCTGTGCTCACCAACCAGATCGCGCAGGTGGACCACCTGCCCGCCCTGCCCGAGGTGTCGGAGCGGGTCCGGGCGCTGCACGCCCGGATGACGCTCGAGGAGAAGCTGGCGCAGGTCGTCGGCCACTGGCTCGACCAGAACGGCACCGTGGCCCCGATGCAGTCGGAGATGGCCTCGGGCCAGAAGGACCCGGGCCTGCTCCAGGAGGTCACGGAGCACGGGATCGGGCACTACACGCGGGTGTACGGGACGCGCCCCGTCGACCCCGTGGAGCGCGCGGCGTGGCTCTGGTCGGAGCAGCGCCGGCTCCAGCGCGAGACCCGGCTCGGGATCCCGGCGCTCGTGCACGAGGAGTGCCTCACGGGGCTGGCCGCCTGGCGCGCGGCGACCTTCCCGACGCCGCTGGCGTGGGGCGCCTCCTTCGACCCCGGGCTCGTCCACGAGGTGGGGCGGGCGATCGGTGGCTCGATGCGGACGCTCGGGGTCCACCAGGGCCTCGCGCCGGTCCTCGACGTCGTTCGCGACCCGCGCTGGGGGCGGGTCGACGAGTGCATCGGCGAGGACCCGTACCTGGTGGGCACGGTCGGGACGGCCTTCGTCCGCGGCCTGCAGGAGGCGGGGGTCCACGCGACCCTCAAGCACTTCGCCGGGTACTCGGCGTCCCGGGCGGGCCGCAACCACGCGCCCGTCTCGGCGGGGCCGCGCGAGATCGCGGACGTGTACCTCCCGCCGTTCGAGATGGCGGTCGTCGAGGGCGGCGCGCGGTCGGTGATGAACTCCTACACGGAGATCGACGGCGTCCCGGTCGCGGCGAGCAGCGAGCTCCTCACGGACGTGCTGCGGGGCCGCTGGGGCTTCGACGGCGTCGTCGTCGCGGACTACTTCGCCGTCGCGTTCCTCGAGGTGATGCACCGGTTCGCGGCGGACCGGGGTGAGGCGGCCGCCATGGCGCTGCGCGCGGGGATCGACGTGGAGCTGCCGACCGGTGACGCCTACCTGGAGCCGCTGGCGGAGCAGGTGCGCTCCGGCGCGCTGCCCGAGGCGTACGTGGACCGGGCCGTGCTCCGGGTGCTGCGGCAGAAGGAGGAGCTGGGGCTCCTCGAGCCGACGGCGTTCGACGACGGCCCGCCGACGTCCGTGGACCTCGACCCGCCCGCCCACCGCGCGCTGGCGCGTCGGCTCGCGGAGGAGTCCGTGGTGCTGCTCGCGAACGACGGCACCCTCCCGCTCGGCGCGTGGCCGACGACGCCCGCGCGCGTCGCGGTCATCGGCCCGAACGCACGCCGGGGCGACGCCCTCATGGGGTGCTACTCGTTCGTCAACCACGTGCTGCCGCACCACCCGGACGTGGCACCGGAGCTCGACGTCCCGTCGGTGGCCGAGGCGCTGCCCGGGGCCTTCGCGGAGCACGGCCTGCCCGTGCCCGAGCTCGTCGTCGTGGAGGGCTGCACGGTCGACGGCGACGAGCGGGACTTCGCGGAGGCGGTCGCCGCGGCGGCCGACGCCGAGGTGGCCGTCGTCGTCGTCGGCGACCACGCCGGGCTGTTCGGCCGCGGCACCGTGGGGGAGGGCAACGACGTCGAGTCGCTCGAGCTCCCCGGCGCGCAGCGGCGCATGGTGGAGGCGGTCGTCGCGACGGGAACGCCCGTGGTGATGGTCCTCGTCACGGGGCGGCCGTACGCGGTGGGCTGGGCGCTCGACGGGGGCGGGACCGCACCGCGCGCCGTCCTGCAGGCGTTCTTCCCCGGCGAGGCCGGCGGGCCCGCCATCGCGGACGTGCTGACGGGGCGGGTCAACCCGTCCGGCCGGCTCCCGGTCTCCCTGCCCCGCAGCGCCGGCGCGCAGCCGTACACCTACCTGCACCCGGTGCTCGGTGGGCCGTCGGACGTGACGTCTGCCGACTCCAGCCCGACCCGGCCCTTCGGGTTCGGCCTGTCCTACACGACGTTCTCGCACACCGACCTGGAGGTGGACCGCTCGGTCCCGGCCGGCGGCTCCTTCCGGGTGGCCGTCACCGTGACCAACACGGGCGCCGTGGCCGGGTCGGACGTCGTCCAGCTGTACGGGCACGACCGCCAGGCGAGCGTGACGCGCCCCGTCGAGCAGCTGCTCGGCTACGCCCGGGTCACGCTCGAGCCGGGCGCGTCCGTCCGCCTCGTGCTCACGGTGCCGACGGGGCGGTTCGCCCTCTCGGACCGCCGCCTGGTGCGGGTCGTCGAGCCCGGCGACGTGGAGGTCTGGGTCGCGTCCCAGGCCGGGGTTGCCTCCAGCGGCTCGTCGACCTGCGGCACGACCGGGGGTGCCATCCCCGAGCAGGAGCGCGCTGCCGCCGCCGTGGCGGGGACGACGACGCCGCGCGCCCTCGTCTCGATCGTCGGCGAGCTGCACGAGGTGGGCCTCCACGACCCGCGGACCGTCACCGTCGAGGAGCTGCCCGCGTGACCACGGTGCGCAACCCGATCCTGCCCGGCTGCCACCCGGACCCGTCGATCTGCCGGGTGGGGGACACCTACTACCTCGTGACCTCGACGTTCGAGTACCTGCCCGGCCTGCCGGTCTTCCGCTCCCACGACCTGGCGACGTGGGAGCAGGTGGGCCACGTCGTCGACCGACCGGGCCAGCTCGACTACGCGGGCATCGCGTCCTCCGGTGGCCTGTACGCCCCGACGCTGCGCCACCACGGTGGTCTGTTCTGGCTCGTCTGCACGCTCGTCGACCAGGACGACGACGCGCGGGGCGGGAACTTCCTCATGACCGCCGAGGACGCCGCCGGCCCGTGGTCGGACCCGGTGTGGCTCGGCGTCAGCGGCATCGACCCGTCGATCTTCTTCGACGACGACGGCCGCGCGTGGGTGCACGGCACCCGGCTCGCCCGCGACCCCGAGTGGTTCCACCAGACGGAGGTCTGGGTGCGCGAGCTCGACCTCGAGCGGCGCACCCTCGTCGGGCCGGAGCACGTGGTCTGGACGGGTGCGCTCAAGGGAGCCGTGTGGGCCGAGGGCCCGCACCTGTACAAGGTCGACGGCACCTACTACCTCCTCGCGGCCGAGGGCGGCACGGAGATCCACCACGCCGTGAGCGTCGCCCGGGCCGACGTCATCACCGGCCCCTACGAGGGGAACAAGGGCAACCCGGTGCTGACCCACCGGGACCTCGGGCGCGGTGCGGACGTCGTCGGCGTCGGTCACGCCGACCTCGTCCGGACGCCCGACGGCGACTGGTGGGCCGTGCTCCTGGGGATGCGCCCGTACGGCGGGTACCACTACAACCTCGGCCGCGAGACCTTCCTCGTGCCGGTCTCGTGGGAGGACGGCTGGCCCGTCTTCGCGCCGGGAACCGCTCGGGTCACCCCCACGGTTGACGTGCCGACGGCGGGCCCTCCACCGGCCGGCGGGGCCGGCGTCGGCGACGCCTCGGGCGTGGTGCCGTCGGGCGACCTGCGCTGGACGGCCGTGCGGGCGCTGCCCGAGGACGTCGCGGTCCGGCGGGACGAGGGCTGGGTCCTGCCGCTGCGCCCGGCCACGCTCGCGGACGTCGACGTCCCGTCCTTCGTCGGGCTGCGGCAGCAGCACCGGGACGTGGACGTGCGCGCGGTGCTCGAGGCGGCGCCCGGTCCGGGGCAGGAGGTGGGGCTCGCCGTCCGCCAGTCGGAGCAGCACCACGTCCTCCTGCACGTCACCGGCGACCAGGACGGTCGGTCGGCCGGGCGCCGGCGCGCCGTCGCGGTGCGGGTGGCCGGGTCGGAGCGCACCGTGCTCGGCGAGGTCCCGCTGCAGGGCGACTCCGACCGGGTCACCCTGACCGTCTCGGCGCGCGGCCAGGACTACGCGCTCGGGGTCCAGGAGGAGGGACGCAGCCCGGTCCTGGTCGCGACCGCCGACGGGCGGTGGCTCGACAGCGTCACCACGGGGGGCTTCCTGGGCCTGTGGATCGGCGTCTACGCCACCAGCGGGGGCCGCCCCAGCACCTCGACGGCGACGGTCGTCCGGGTCGAGTACGTCCCGCTCGACTGAGCCGCATGTCGGCCGGCGGTGGCAGAGTCGTGCCATGGACCTCTCCCACGCCGACGTCACCGCGGCCGTGGACGCCCGCCACTGGCGCGTCGTCCTCGGTCACCTCCAGGCCACCTTCCGCACCGGGTCGTTCGTGCGGGGCGCCGAGCTCGTCGCGGAGGTGACCCGCCTCGCCGAGGCCGCCGGCCACCACCCCGACGTGGTCCTCCGGTACCCGGCCGTGACGCTCACCCTGGTGTCGCACGACGTCGGGCGCCTCACGGAGCGCGACGTCGAGCTCGCCCGCGCCATCAGCGCGGTCGCCGACGCGCAGGGGCTGGAGGCGGACCCGGCGGCGCCGCGGATGCTGGAGGTCGCCGTCGACGCCCTCGACATCCCGGCCGTCCTGCCGTTCTGGCGTGCGGTCCTCGGCTACGTCGACGACCGGAGCGCCCCGGGCCGGCTGGTCGACCCCGAGGGCCGGGGACCCGTCGTCTGGTTCCAGCAGATGGCGGAGCCGCGGCCGCAGCGCAACCGGCTGCACCTCGACGTGGACGTGCCGCACGACCTGGCGGAGCGGCGGGTCGCCGACGCCGTCGCGGCCGGCGGTCGCGTCGTCGGCGCGGACCGTGCCCCGGCGTTCTGGGTGCTCGCCGACGCGGAGGGGAACGAGGTCTGCGTGTGCACCTGGCAGGGCCGCGACTGACCGGCTGTGACACCCGGTCCGCACTGCGGACGGTCCTGGGACGGCCACCTGCGACGGTCCTACACTCCGCCCATGACCCAGACCCCCGACGGAGCCGTCGACATCAAGCCCCGCAGCCGCCAGGTCACCGACGGTCTGGAGGCGACCGCCTCGCGCGGCATGCTCCGCGCCGTCGGGATGGGGGACGCGGACTTCGCCAAGCCCCAGATCGGCGTCGCGAGCTCGTGGAACGAGATCACGCCGTGCAACCTCTCGCTCGACCGGCTCGCGAAGGCCGTGAAGAACGGCGTGCACGCGGGCGGCGGCTTCCCGCTGGAGTTCGGCACGATCTCCGTCTCCGACGGCATCTCCATGGGCCACGAGGGGATGCACTTCTCCCTGGTCAGCCGGGACGTCATCGCCGACAGCGTCGAGACGGTCATGCAGGCCGAGCGGATGGACGGGTCGGTGCTGCTCGCAGGCTGCGACAAGTCGCTCCCGGGCATGCTCATGGCGGCTGCCCGCCTGGACCTGGCGTCCGTGTTCCTCTACGCCGGCTCGATCGCGCCCGGCTGGGTCAAGCTCACCGACGGGACCGAGAAGGAGGTCACGATCATCGACGCCTTCGAGGCGGTCGGTGCGTGCTCCCGCGGTCTGATGAGCACGGAGGACGTGGACCGCATCGAGCGGGCCATCTGCCCCGGTGAGGGTGCTTGCGGCGGCATGTACACCGCCAACACGATGGCGTCGGTCGCCGAGGCGATGGGCATGTCCCTGCCCGGCTCGGCCGCCCCGCCCTCGGCGGACCGCCGTCGTGACCAGTTCGCCCAGCGCTCGGGCGAGGCGGTCGTGGAGCTCCTGCGCCGGGGGATCACGGCCCGGCAGATCATGACCAAGGAGGCGTTCGAGAACGCCATCGCCGTCGTCATGGCCTTCGGCGGGTCCACGAACGCGGTCCTGCACCTGCTCGCGATCGCCCACGAGGCGGAGGTCGACCTCACCCTGGCCGACTTCCAGCGCGTGGCCGAGAAGGTGCCGCACCTGGGGGACCTCAAGCCGTTCGGCCGGTACGTCATGAACGACGTCGACCGCATCGGGGGCGTCCCGGTGCTCATGAAGGCGCTCCTGGACGCCGGTCTGCTGCACGGCGACTGCCTCACCGTGACCGGCAAGACCGTCGCGGAGAACCTCGCGGACGTGAACCCGCCGGACCCCGACGGGAAGATCCTGCGGGCGATGGACAACCCGATCCACCGCACCGGGGGCATCACGATCCTGCACGGCTCGCTCGCGCCGGAGGGCGCCGTCGTGAAGTCGGCGGGCTTCGACTCCGACGTGTTCGAGGGCACGGCGCGCGTCTTCGACCGCGAGCGGGCGGCGATGGACGCGCTCGAGGACGGCACGATCGTCGCCGGCGACGTCGTCGTCATCCGCTTCGAGGGCCCCAAGGGGGGTCCCGGCATGCGCGAGATGCTCGCCATCACCGGCGCCATCAAGGGTGCCGGGCTCGGCAAGGACGTCCTGCTCCTGACCGACGGCCGGTTCTCCGGCGGCACGACCGGCCTGTGCGTCGGCCACGTCGCGCCCGAGGCCGTCGACGCGGGCCCCATCGCCTTCGTCCGCGACGGCGACCGCATCCGCCTCGACGTCCGCAACGCCACGCTCGACCTGCTCGTGGACGAGGCCGAGCTGGCCGGCCGCCGCGAGGGCTGGGCGCCGCTGCCCCCGCGCTACACGCGCGGTGTCCTGGCCAAGTACGCGAAGCTCGTGCAGTCCGCCTCCAAGGGCGCCGTCCTCGGCTGAGACGGATCGGACGAGGGGCCGGGCGCAGCAGGTCGCGCCCGGCCCCTCGCTGTCCCGAGCCTCGGCGCGAGGCGAAGGAAGGTGTCAACGGACCGAAGGCCCGGTCAACGTTCGCGATCTGGACACGTGAACCACCATGTGAGATCGCCCGAGGGTGGCGTGACACCCGGGCTACGCAGGCGTAGGCTCCGGGACGTGCAGACGATCCTCGTAGTACTCGCCTAGGCGCCGGCCGACCCGCCAGCCAGGCATCGTCCGCGCGCCGACCCCTCGCAGCCCACCTGACGGGCGGAGGGGCTTTTTCATGTCGGGGCCCGCACGGGCGCCGACGGGAGCCGCACCACCACACGCACGACCAGGGAGAGCGACATGGCACAGGGCACGCACCAGGCCCCGCCCAGCGGCCGTCCGGCCGCCGAGACCGCCCGGCAGCAGCCGGCCGTCACGCCGGCGGACGTACGGCCTGTCGCCCCGGGGCGTGCCGGTGGCGGTCCCGCCCCGGTCGTGGCGGCCGGGACCCCGATGTCCGGTGCGGAGTCGATCGTCCGCTCGCTCGAGGCGGCGGGGACCGAGGTCGTGTTCGGCATCCCCGGCGGGGCGATCCTGCCGACGTACGACCCGCTCATGGACTCCAGCGCCCTGCGCCACATCCTCGTCCGGCACGAGCAGGGCGCCGGGCACGCGGCCTCGGGGTACGCCTACGCGACGGGACGCGTCGGCGTGTGCATGGCGACGTCCGGCCCGGGCGCGACGAACCTCGTCACGCCGATCGCCGACGCGAACATGGACTCCGTGCCGCTCGTGGCGATCACCGGCCAGGTGGGTGCGTCGATGATCGGCACGGACGCGTTCCAGGAGGCCGACATCGTCGGCATCACGCTGCCGATCACGAAGCACAACTTCCTCGTGACGAACCCGGACGAGATCCCCCGGGTCATCGCGCAGGCCTTCCACATCGCGAGCACGGGCCGTCCCGGCCCGGTCCTCGTGGACATCGCGAAGTCGGCCATGCAGACGCAGACGACGTTCTCGTGGCCGCAGTCGCTCGAGCTGCCGGGCTACCACCCGGTCACCAAGCCGCACGCGAAGCAGATCCGCGAGGCGGCCCGCCTGCTGGCGACCGCGCGCCGCCCGGTCCTGTACGTCGGGGGCGGGGCGATCCGCTCCGGCGCCGCGGACGAGCTGCGGCGCCTCGTCGACCTGTCCGGAGCGCCCGCCGTCACCACGCTCATGGCGCGGGGTGCCCTGCCCGACTCCCACCCGCAGCACCTCGGGATGCCCGGCATGCACGGCACCGTCCCCGCCGTGGCGGCCCTCCAGAAGGCCGACCTCATCGTCGCCCTCGGCGCGCGCTTCGACGACCGGGTCACCGGCAAGCTGTCGTCGTTCGCGCCGCTGGCGACCATCGTGCACGCCGACATCGACCCCGCCGAGATCGGCAAGAACCGCCGGGCCGACGTGCCGATCGTCGGTGACCTGCGCGAGGTCATCGCCGACCTGCTGCCGGAGCTCGCCCGCGAGCACGCGCAGCACGGCAAGCCGGACCTCGAGGCCTGGTGGCGGCAGATCGACGACTGGCGCGAGACCTTCCCGCTCGGCTACACCGACCCGGACGACGGCCACCTCGCGCCGCAGCGCGTCATCCAGCGCCTGGGCGAGATCGCCGGGCCGGAGGCGATCTACGTCGCCGGCGTGGGGCAGCACCAGATGTGGGCGGCCCAGTTCATCCGCTACGAGCGGCCGAGCTCGTGGCTCAACTCCGGCGGCCTGGGGACCATGGGCTACGCCGTGCCGGCGGCCATGGGCGCCAAGGTCGGGGACCCGGACCGGACGGTCTGGGCGATCGACGGCGACGGCTGCTTCCAGATGACCAACCAGGAGCTCGCCACCTGCGCGATCAACGAGATCCCGATCAAGGTGGCGGTCGTCAACAACTCCTCGCTGGGCATGGTGCGCCAGTGGCAGACCCTGTTCTACGAGTCCCGCTACTCCAACACGGACCTGCACACCGGCCACGGCACGGCCCGCATCCCCGACTTCGTGAAGCTCGCCGACGCCTACGGCTGCGTCGGGCTGCGCTGCGAGTCGCCGGCGGACGTCGACGCGACGATCAAGCGGGCGATGGAGATCGACGACCAGCCCGTCGTCGTCGACTTCACCGTCTCCCGCGACGCGATGGTGTGGCCGATGGTCGCGGCCGGCGTGAGCAAC
Source organism: Actinotalea ferrariae CF5-4 (assembly GCF_000603945.1). Classification (GTDB taxonomy): domain Bacteria; phylum Actinomycetota; class Actinomycetes; order Actinomycetales; family Cellulomonadaceae; genus Actinotalea; species Actinotalea ferrariae. Next base: position 20,792 of record NZ_AXCW01000009.1, read on the forward strand.
GACGAGATCCAGTACGCCCGCGGCATCAGCCCCGCCTGGGACCGGGAGGAGTGAGCGTGCCCCGACCTCACCCGTCGTCCGTCCGGCCCGTCGTGGCCCTCCCCGCGCGTCCCGCCCAGCCCGAAGAAGGTGCAGCATGAGCCGTCACACGCTCTCCGTCCTCGTCGAGAACAAGCCCGGTGTGCTGACCCGGGTCGCCGGTCTGTTCGCCCGGCGCTCGTTCAACATCCACTCCCTCGCGGTGGGCCCGACGGAGCACGAGGAGATCTCGCGGATCACCGTCGTCGTCGACGTCGACGCCCTGCCGCTGGAGCAGGTCACCAAGCAGCTCAACAAGCTCATCAACGTCATCAAGATCGTCGAGCTCGAGCCGGAGGCCTCCGTGCAGCGGGAGCTCCTGCTGGTCAAGGTCCGTGCGGACGCGGCGACGCGGACGCACGTCCTGGAGATCGTCCAGCTGTTCCGGGCGCACGTCGTCGACGTCGTGCCGGACGCCGTCGTCGTCGAGGCCACCGGGAGCCCGGGCAAGCTCGACGCCCTGCTCGCGGCGCTCGAGCCCTACGGCATCCGCGAGATCGTCCAGTCCGGCACGGTCGCGATCGGTCGCGGCTCCCGGTCCATCACCGACCGCGCGCTCGAGCGCGTCGCGCGGAGCGCCTGAGCGCACCCGTCGGGCGCGCGCGTCCGACAGACGGCCGGTCCCGGGTACGGGGACCGTCGTCCACCACACTGGCACCACCACCCCGACACAAGGAGACACCCCCGTGGCAGAGCTGTTCTACGACGACGACGCCGACCTGTCCCTCATCGCCGGCCGCAAGGTCGCCGTCATCGGCTACGGCAGCCAGGGCCACGCGCACTCGCTGAACCTGCGGGACTCGGGCGTCGACGTGACGGTCGGCCTGCGCGAGGGCAGCACGTCGCGCGCCAAGGCGGAGGAGCAGGGCCTCAAGGTCGCCACCGTCGCCGAGGCCGTCAAGGGTGCCGACGTCGTCGTGATCCTCGCGCCGGACCAGTTCCAGCGGCACATCTACCGCGACGAGATCGAGCCGAACCTGGCCGAGGGCGCGGCGCTCGTGTTCGGGCACGGCTTCAACATCCGGTTCGGCTACATCAAGCCCGCCGAGGGTCACGACGTCCTCATGGTCGCCCCCAAGGGCCCGGGCCACCTCGTGCGGCGCGAGTACGAGGCCGGGCGCGGCGTGCCCGTCATCGTCGCGGTCGAGCAGGACGCGAGCGGGCAGGCGTGGGAGCTCGCGCTGTCCTACGCCAAGGCGATCGGCGGCCTCCGGGCGGGCGGCATCAAGACCACCTTCACCGAGGAGACGGAGACCGACCTCTTCGGCGAGCAGGCGGTCCTGTGCGGCGGTGCGTCGCAGCTGGTCCAGTACGGCTTCGAGGTCCTGACCGAGGCGGGCTACCAGCCGGAGGTCGCCTACTTCGAGGTGCTCCACGAGCTCAAGCTCATCGTGGACCTCATGGTCGAGGGCGGCATCGCCAAGCAGCGCTGGAGCGTCTCCGACACGGCCGAGTACGGCGACTACGTCTCGGGCCCGCGGGTGATCTCCCCGGAGGTCAAGGAGAACATGAAGGCCGTCCTGGGCGACATCCGCAGCGGCGCCTTCGCCGAGCGGTTCATCGCGGACCAGGACGCCGGCGCGCCGGAGTTCCAGGAGCTGCGCGAGAAGGGTCAGCAGCACCCGATCGAGGCGACGGGCCGCGAGCTGCGCAAGATGTTCGCGTGGATCAAGGACTCGGACTCCGACTACACCGAGGGCAGCGCGGCCCGCTGAGGCCTTCGGCGCCCTGAGTCGCTTGCGCCGCGCCGCGTCGCTCCGCGCGGCGTCGCCGTCGGTCGGCGGGCCAGGCAGAAGAGACGTGCGGGGCACGGGTGGTCAGGTCACCCGTGCCCCGCACGTTGGTCCGGTCAGGTCAGGCCCGGTCAGGGGAAGAGCAGGACCTCGCTGATGCCGTGGGCGACCTGCGGGTTGCCCAGGTTGATGTCCAGGTGGCTGGGCGACAGGTGCGCGTCACGGGCGCCGGCGCCGTCGAGGAGGAAGGTCTGCCGGGCGTTCGGGCGGCGGACGTCGACGACGAGGGTGTCCCCGCCCGCCGTCCCGAGCTCCGCGCCGTCCGCGGTGACGGCGACGGCCGAGGTGACCGTCGCGCCGAGGACGACGTGGTCGAGCAGCACCTGCTCGACGGCCGGGAGGCCGAGGGCGGCCACCGCCGCGAAGACGTCCGCCTCGCTGTCCAGCTTCTGGCCGGAGAGGTCCTGGACCAGGGCCCGGAACGCGCGGTCCGTCGGGATGAACGCGGTGAGCGCCACGTCGCCGTCGAGGAGGACGGTCACGGGGGTGCCCTCGACGCCGGTGGCGACCGCCACGACGGCCTGGGTGACGATGTCGAAGTCGTTCCAGTCGGAGTCGAAGTCGTCGCCGTCGGCCAGCAGCACCTCGGCGAGGCTGGTGGGGGCGTGGCCGGCCGCGGACGCGACGGGGGCCAGGGCGACGGTCGAACCGGCGGCGACGGCGCCGGCGGCGATGCAGGACAGCAGACGACGGTGACGCATGGAACCTGCTCCTCGTGGTCGTGGGGCGCACGGGACGGGCCGCCGTGCGCGGGGCCGGAGGGGCCTTGCACCCACTACGCCGCGGGGTGCCCGGTCGGATGCAGAACGCGGCGGTTCGTCCAGCGGTTCGTCCAGCAGCTCGTCCGGCGGCGTCCTCAGCGCGTCGTGTCGTGGGCGCGGTCGCGCAGGTCGGGAGGGTCCGGGCGCCCCACCGCGGTGTCGGCCTTCACCGCGCCCCGCCGCCCCCGGGGCCGGTCCGGCCCCACCGTCGTGTCGGCGTCGGTCTGGTGCTCGGCCTCGGCGTTGAGCTCGGCACCGAGCAGCACGGCCATGCTGGTCAGCCAGAGCCACAGCAGCAGGACCACGACGCCCGCCACCGTGCCGTACGTCCGGCCGTACGTGCCGAACCAGTCGACGTACAGCGAGAAGCCCAGCGACGCGAGCACCCAGATGACCGTGCCGACGACGGCGCCGACGCTCACCCAGGCCGTACGGGCGTCGCGACGCTCGGGCGCGTACCGGTAGGTGGCCGCCAGCGCGACGGCGGAGAGCACGGCGAGCCCGACCCAGCGGACCAGCCCGACGACGACGGGCGGGACGTCCGTGGTGTCCACGGCGACGGGCACGACAGCGACCACGCCGACGAGGACGGCGACGGTGACGATCGCGCCCAGCGTGAAGAGGAGTGCGGCGGCGCGGCGCCGTGCCCACCCGACCCGCTCCGTCTCGTCGTAGGCGAGGTTGACCGCGCTGATGAGGTTCGCGACGCCGACCGAGGCGGACCACAGCGCCGTCGCCACGGCGACCACGAGCCCGAGGGACAGGCCCTCCCGGTCCTCCGCGACGAGCTCCCGCATCTGCTCGGTGAGGAGGTCGGACGCCGACGGCGGCAGCACCGCGGCGACGTTGCGCACGTGGCCGTCGAGGTCCGCGGGGTCGGCGACGAGGCCGTACAGCAGCACGGCGGCGATGAGGGCGGGGAACAGCGCCAGGAACCCGAAGAACGCGACGCCCGCACCGACCAGGGGTACCCGGTCCTCGGCGGAGCGGCGCAGCGTCCGCACGAGGACCTGCCACCAGCCGCGCGCCGGGATCTCCTCCGGGGTCCGGGCGTGCGCACCCGGGTGGCGCTCGTCGATCGGGGCGGCCACGGGACCTCCTCGCGTCGGGGTCACGGTGGTGACCACCGCCAGTCTCCTGAACCGGGCGGCGGCGCGCAGCGCGGCGCGCACCGTGACGGGCAGGGCGGCAGGCCGGGCGAGGGGCAGGGCGAAGGGCAGGGCGAAGGGCAGGGCGACGGGCCGGGCGGCGGTCAGCGCGGCAGGACGGAGCTGCCGGAGGACGGCCCGGGTGGGGGAGACTGGCGGCATGAGCCAGCCCGAGGACGACGCCCAGCACCCCGAGCCCCTCACCCCCGAGGAGGAGGAGCGGGCCGCCGAGCTTCAGCGGTTCTGGGAGGTGGCGCGGTCCCGCGCCGGGCTCGGGCGGCTGAGCGCCGTCGTCGGGACGGGCGTCCTGGCCACGGTGCCGCCGCCCGTCGGGCGCCTGGCCGCCGAGCCGGCCCTGGCGGACGAGCGCCTCGCCCGCGTGCTCGACGGCACCGTCACGGCCGTCAGCGCGCCGCTGGAGGAGCTCGAGCGGGCCGGCGCGGACCTCCCGCAGGCGGACGACCTCTGGATCGCCACCGACGGGGCCGGCCGGCCCCGGGCGCTGCTGCGCACGACCGGTGTCGAGGTCGTGCGGCTCGCCGACGTCGACGCGGACCACGTGCGCGCGGAGGCGGGGCACGACGACGTCGCGGCGTGGCGCCGGGAGACCGACGGCGCGCTGCGCACCGCGCTCGGCACCGAGCCCGACGACACGACCCCGCTGCTGGTGGAGCGGTTCGTCGTCGTCTTCCCCTGATCGCGCGCGCTCCCTGACCCCGAGAGCCTGTCCGGATGGCGGTATGCCCGTCCCGCTGACTGGGACGCGTCGCTAGGGTCGGCCCATGGGACGCACCGTGAAGCTCGCCGTCGTCGCTGGTGACGGCATCGGGACCGAGGTCGTGGAGCAGGGCCTCGCGGTCCTCGAGGCCGCCGTCGCGGGCAGCGACGTGACCTTCGGGACGACGGAGCTCGACCTGGGGGCGCGCCGCTGGCACGCGACCGGCGAGACGCTCACCGACGAGGACTTGGCGACCATCCGTCGCCACGACGCCATCCTCCTCGGCGCGATCGGCGACCCGGGCGTCCCGTCGGGCGTCCTGGAGCGCGGCCTGCTGCTGCGCCTGCGGTTCGAGCTGGACCACTACGTCAACCTGCGCCCCGGTCGGCTCTACCCGGGGGTGCGGTCGCCGCTGGCCGAGCCCGGTGAGATCGACTTCGTCGTCGTGCGGGAGGGCACCGAGGGCCCCTACGTGGGCAACGGCGGCGCCATCCGCGTCGGCACCCCGCACGAGGTCGCCAACGAGGTCAGCGTCAACACCGCCTTCGGCGTGGAGCGCGTGGTCCGCGACGCCTTCGCCCGGGCCCAGGCGCGGCCGCGCAAGCACCTCACGCTCGTGCACAAGCACAACGTCCTCGTTCACGCGGGCCACCTGTGGCGCCGCACCGTCGAGCGCGTCAACGCGGACTTCCCCGACGTCACGACCGACTACCTGCACGTCGACGCCGCGACGATCTTCATGACGACCAACCCGTCCCGGTTCGACGTCATCGTCACCGACAACCTCTTCGGCGACATCATCACCGACCAGGCCGCCGCCATCTGCGGCGGCATCGGGCTCGCCGCCTCGGGCAACATCAACCCGGACCGCACCTCGCCGTCGATGTTCGAGCCGGTGCACGGCTCCGCGCCGGACATCGCGGGCCAGGGCAAGGCCGACCCCACCGCGACGGTCCTCTCGGTGAGCATGCTCCTCGCGCACCTGGGGCTCGACGACGCCGCGGGGCGGGTCGAGCGGGCGGTCGCCGCGGACCTCGCCGAGCGGGGTGCGCGAGTACGGTCGACGGCCGAGGTGGGCGCCGACCTCGCTGCCCGCGTGCGCGGGTAGCACCGGACGCGTCGTCGTGCCGCGTCGGCCGTCACCCCGGTACCGTCTGGGACCGAGCGGGCTCACGCCCCGGTGAAAGGATCGACATGAGCACCACTGCTGCTGCTGCATCGACCGCGGACCGCTTCGAGGTCCGCCCCAGCACCACCGCCCGCTCGTCGGACGAGCGGGACGCGATCCTGCAGGCGCCGACCTTCGGGACGGCGTTCTCGGACCACATGGCCCGGGTCTCCTGGACCGCCGACGGCGGCTGGGCCGACCGCCGCGTCGAGGCGTACGGCCCGCTGGTCCTCGACCCGGCCACGGCGGTCCTGCACTACGGGCAGGAGATCTTCGAGGGCCTCAAGGCGTACCACCACGCCGACGGGTCCGTCTGGACCTTCCGCCCCGAGGCGAACGCCGCCCGGTTCGCCCGCTCCGCGCGGCGGCTGGCCCTCCCGGAGCTGCCCGTGGAGGACTTCCTCGGCTCGATCGAGGCGCTGGTGCGGACCGACCTGGCGTGGGTGCCGTCGGGGGAGGAGACCAGCCTGTACCTGCGTCCCTTCATGTACGCCTCCGAGGTCTTCCTCGGCGTGCGCCCGACGCGGCAGGCCGAGTACGTCCTCATCGCCTCGCCGGTCGGGCCGTACTTCTCCGGCGGGCTCAAGCCCGTGTCGATCTGGGTCGTCCGCGACTACCACCGGGCCGGCCCCGGCGGGACGGGCGCGGCGAAGTGCGGCGGCAACTACGCCGCGAGCCTGCTGCCGCAGCAGCAGGCCCAGGCGCGCGGCTGCGACCAGGTGTGCTTCCTCGACGCGCCGACGGGCTCCTACCTGGAGGAGCTCGGCGGGATGAACGTCTTCGTCGTGCGTGCGGACGGCTCGGTCACCACGCCCGAGCTCAACGGCTCCATCCTCGAGGGTGTGACGCGCTCCTCGATCCTCACGCTGCTCGGCGAGGCCGGCCACGAGGTGCACGAGCGCCCCGTGCCGCTCGAGGAGGTCCGCAGCGGGCTCGAGGACGGCTCGATCACCGAGATGTTCGCGTGCGGGACGGCGGCGGTCGTCACGCCGATCGGCCGGCTCGCGAGCGACGACTTCGACCTCACGGTCGGCGACGGCGCCACCGGTGCCGTCACCTCCGCCATCCGGACCCGGCTCACCGACATCCAGTACGGCCGCGCGGAGGACCCGCACGGCTGGATGCGCCGGCTGGTGTGACGGCTGCGGTACGTGCGGCGTCGTGCGTCCGAGAGCCGATCCCCCGAGGCCCCAGGTTCGGGACAGAGCGGTCGCGTCCCAGGATGTGACCGCTCTGTCCGACCCCCGGACGCTGTGGCATGATGACCGCGTGACCTGGATCACCCTCATTATCGAGTAGCGCGTTCGGCACACCCGCCGGACGCGCAGACCTCCCGTACCTCGGGGGGTCTTTTTGTTGGTCCGGGCACCACCCCAGCCCGGACCGTCGCCACAGCCGGCGCCACCCCCTGCCGGCGGGCCCAGGCACTCGAGCACGACCCGGCCGCACCCGCTGCCCCGCACCGCGGGGCCGGACGAAGAGAGCACGACGTGGACACCACGACCTTCGACGTCTACGACACGACGCTGCGCGACGGCGCCCAGCAGGAGGGGATGAACCTCTCCGTCGCGGACAAGCTGACGATCGCCCCGCTCCTGGACGAGCTCGGCGTCGGCTACATCGAGGGCGGGTGGCCGGGCGCCATCCCCAAGGACACGGAGTTCTTCAAGCGGGCGGCCAAGGAGCTCGACCTGAGGCACGCGGAGCTGGCCGCCTTCGGGTCCACCCGCAAGGCGGGCGCCCGGGCCTGGGAGGACGCCCAGGTCCGCGCGCTGCTGGAGTCCGAGGCGCCGGTCGTGACGCTCGTCGCGAAGAGCGACATCCGTCACGTGGAGCGCGCGCTGCGCACCACCGGCGAGGAGAACCTCGCGATGATCTCGGACACGGTGTCCTTCCTCGTGGGGGAGGGGCGGCGCGTCTTCCTCGACGCCGAGCACTTCTTCGACGGCTACCGGTACGACCCCGACTACGCGCTGCGCGCCATCGAGACGGCGTTCGCCGCCGGTGCCGAGGTGGCGGTCCTGTGCGACACCAACGGAGGCATGCTCCCGGACCGGGTGCACGAGGTGGTCCAGGCCGTCCGGGAGCGCGCGGCCGGCCGGCTCGGCATCCACGCGCACAACGACTCCGGGTGCGCGGTGGCGAACAGCATGGCCGCCGTCGCGTCGGGCGCCTCGCACGTCCAGGGCACCATCAACGGCTACGGCGAGCGGACGGGCAACGCCGACCTGCTGACCGTCGTGGCGAACCTCGAGCTCAAGGAGGGGCAGCGCCTCCTCGCGGGTGCGGGGCTGCGGGAGATGACGCGCATCGCCCACGCCATCAGCGAGGTCACGAACATCGCGCCGTTCGCGCGCCAGCCGTACGTGGGGGCGAGCGCGTTCGCCCACAAGGCTGGCCTGCACGCCAGCGCCATCAAGGTCGACCCGGACCTGTACCAGCACGCGGACCCGGTGGCCGTGGGCAACGACATGCGCATGCTCATCTCCGACATGGCGGGCCGGGCGTCCATCGAGCTCAAGGGGCGTGAGCTCGGGTTCGACCTGTCCGGCCAGGGAGAGCTGCTCTCCCGGGTGACGAACCGCGTCAAGGACGCGGAGGCCCAGGGCTACACCTACGACGCCGCCGACGCCTCGTTCGAGCTGCTGCTGCGGGAGGAGCTCGACGGCGCCCGGCCCGCCTTCTTCCGGACGGAGAGCTGGCGGGTCTTCGTCGAGACCGTCCCGGGGGACCCCACGGACGCCTCGAGCGAGGCGACGGTCAAGGTCCACGTCGGGGGGGAGCGGGTCATCGCGACGGGCGAGGGCAACGGCCCCGTCAACGCCCTCGACCACGCGCTGCGCAAGGCGCTGCTCCCGTGCTACCCGGAGATCGAGCGCTTCGAGCTCATCGACTTCAAGGTGCGGATCATGGACACCCAGCACGGCACGGACGCGACCACGCGCGTGCTCGTGGAGACCATGGACACCGGCGCGGAGACCACCTGGAGCACGGTGGGCGTGGGCCCGAACATCGTCGAGGCCTCCTGGGAGGCGATCGTCGACTCGATCGTCTTCGGGCTCCTGCGCGCGGGGGTCCAGCCGCGCCCGTGACCGGTGGGTGGTGCGCTCACGGGTGAGCGCACCGCCCCTCGACCGGGCTCAGGCGCGCAGGGCCCCGGTCGGCCGGTCCAGCGGGGTGTGTGCGGGGTCGACCCGCTCGCCCTCGCGGACCGGGCCCGGCGGGGTGCCGTCGCCGAAGGGGCGGCCGCCGAGCGACTCGCGCCCGTGGGCCGTCACCCAGCCGGAGAGGTCCGGGCCGTGCGGCACGATCTGCGTCGGGTTGATGTCCGTGTGGACGACGTAGTAGTGCTCCTTGATCTGCTGGAAGTCCACCGTGTCGCCGAAGCCGGGGGTCTGGAACAGGTCCCGCGCGTAGGCCCACAGCGCCGGCATCTCGCTGAGCTTGTTCCGGTTGGCCTTGAAGTGGCCGTGGTAGACCGCGTCGAAGCGGACGAGCGTCGTGAACAGCCGGACGTCGGCCTCGGTGATCGTGTCGCCCACGAGGTAGCGGCGGGTCGTCAGGTGGTCCTCGAGGTGGTCCAGCGCCGCGAAGAGCCGGTCGAAGGCCTGCTCGTAGGCCTCCTGGGACCCGGCGAAGCCGCACCGGTACACCCCGTTGTTGACGTCCCGGAAGACCCTGTCGTTCATCGCGTCGATCTCGGCCCGCAGGTGCTCCGGGTACAGGTCCGGCGCGCCGTCGCGGTGGTGCGCCCGCCACTGCGTGGACAGGTCCAGCGTCATCTGGGCGTAGTCGTTCGTGACGACGGCGCCGGTGGTGACGTCGACCAGCGCGGGCACCGTGATCCCGCGCGGGTACTCGGGGTCGCGGCGCAGGTAGGCCTCCTGCAGGCGCTCGATCCCCAGCACGGGGTCGCGGCCGTCGGGGTCCAGGTCGAACGTCCACGACCGGGCGTCGTGCGTCGGCCCCGGCGTGCCGAGCGAGATCGCGTCCTCCAGCCCGAGGAGCCGCCGCACGATGATCGCCCGGTTCGCCCAGGGGCACGCCCGCGCCGCCACCAGGCGGTAGCGGCCGGGCTCGACGGGGAAGCCGTCGCGGCCGTCCTCGGTGATCCGGGTGGGGATGTACCGGGTGTCCCGGGTGAACTCCTTGCCCTTGACCGTGTAGGTCCCGCCGGTGCTGTGCTCGGGGTGCTGCTCGCTCACCGCGACCTCCTGACTAGTTCATGATTCAACTAGTCTATGTCGGGCAGTGCTCCTGTGCCAGGGGGAGTGGCTGCTCGCACCGGTCGTGCGCATGCAGCGCCGGCGCGCGCCGGGCTCAGGAGGTCCGGGCGCCGAAGACGGCGGTACCGATCCGCACCATCGTCGCCCCCTCGGCCACGGCGAGCTCGAGGTCCCCGCTCATCCCCATCGACAGCTCGCGTGCGGTGGACGTCCCCGGTGCGCCGGAGGCACGCACCGCATCCCGGATCGCACGCAGCCGACCGAAGCCGACGCGCACGAGGGCCTCGTCGTCGGTGTTCGCCCCGATCGTCATGAGCCCGGTGAGCCGCAGTCGTGGCAGGGCGGCGACGGCCAGGGCGAGGTCCGTCGCCCCCTCGGGGTCCACGCCGTCCTTGCTCGCCTCCCCGGAGACGTTGACCTGGACCATGACGTCCAGCTCGCGGTCGGTGGTCTCGCAGCGACGCGCGAGGCGCTCCGCGAGGGCGAGCGTGTCGACGCTCTGCACGCAGTCCGCCCAGCGAAGCGCGGCGTTGACCTTGTTGGACTGGAGGTGCCCGATCAGGTGGAGCTCCGCACCGAGGTCCGCGAGCTCCGGTGCCTTCGCCGCGAGCTCCTGCACGGTGTTCTCACCGAGCAGGGTGCCGCCCGCGAGCACGGCCTCGCGGACGACGGCGGCCGGCATGCGCTTGGAGGCCAGGAGCAGGCGGACCTCCGACGGGTCGCGGTCCACGGCTCGCGCGGCGGCGGCCACCCGCGCCTGCGCCGCGGCGAGCCGGGCTGCCAGGTCGCCGTGGGAGGAGTCTGTCGCTGGCACAGCGTGACTGTAGCCGGGTGCGTCCGGGCCGGCGGGCGTCGTCACACCGAGGCGGAGGTCCGCGTCATGACGACGACGGCGGTGCCCGACGGGCCCCGGCACCCTGCGGGAGGATCGGTCACCATGAGCCAGGACGACGACGACCACGAGCGCCCGACGACGGGCTCGGACGCCGCCACGGAGGCCCTCGCCGCAGAGTTCGAGGCGCACCGGCGCCGGCTCACGGGGCTGGCGTACCGCATGCTCGGCACCCTCGCCGAGGCGGAGGACGTCGTCCAGGACGCCTGGCTGCGCCTGGCGCGGGTCCGGCGCGACGAGGTCCGGGACCTCGGTGCGTGGTTGACGACGGCGACCTCCCGGCTCTGCCTGGACCGGCTCCGCTCCGCGCGCTCCGAGCGGGAGGTCTACGTCGGTCCGTGGCTGCCCGAGCCGGTCGTCGAGGAGCAGGACGGTCCGGCCGCGCGGGTCGAGGTGGACGAGTCGGTCCGCCTCGCACTCCTCGTCGCCCTCGAACGGCTCACCGCCGAGCAGCGTGTCGCCCTCGTCCTCCACGACGTCTTCGCGCTGCCGTTCGAGGAGGTGGCGGAGGTGCTCGCCGTGACGCCCGCCGCGGCGCGCCAGCTCGCGAGCCGCGCGCGGCGCGCCGTCGAGGACCAGCGGGTGCCCCGGCCGGTCGACGCCACCCTCCAGCGGGAGGTGGTCTCGGCCTTCGTCGCCGCGGCCGCGGGTGGGGACGTCGGCCACCTGGTGCGCGTGCTGGCCCCGGACGTCGTGCTGCGCAGCGACGGGGGCGGCCGCGTCCGGGCGGCCCTGCGGCCGGTCGCCGGTGCCGACGGCGTCGCGCGCTTCCTCCTCGGCCTGGTCGAGCGCTCGGCGGGCGATGTGCGGGTCGTGCCGGTGCTCGTCAACGGCGAGGTGGGCCTCCTGGTGAGCGCCTCGACCGCTGCGGGCAGCGACCGATCCGTGCTCGTCCCGCACGTCGGACCCACGGGCACGGTGACGGGCGTGGACATCGTGCGCAACCCCGAGAAGCTCCGCCGGGTCCCGGCCCGGCTCTGGGGCACCTGACCGCGTGGCACCGCGCCGCGGGTCGGCCGGCTCAGCTCTCCGCGCGTGCGACCGCCCCGGGGACGGCGCAGACCGCTGCGTCGGTGAACCCCTGTGCGGTGATGCCGAGGCCGTGGTTGAACCGGGAGCGCTGGTTCTCCAGCGCCACCAGGTGGGTGAGCTCGACCAGGCCCGCGTCGCCCAGGTCGGTCCGCAGCTCGGCGACCTGCTCGTCCGTCACCGTGAGCGGTGTGGCGGTCAGAGCGTCGGCGTACGCCATCGCCCGCTGCTCCAGCGCGGAGAACAGCGGGGACCGTGCGTAGTCCGGCACCGCCAGCAGCCGCTCGGGGGTGAGCCCGGTGCGCAGGGCCAGCATCGCGCTGAAGTCGAGGCACCACGGGCAGCCGATGACGACCGCCGTGCGGTGGTTGACCAGGTCCGCCAGGCCAGGCGGTAGAGCGGTACGGGTGCGGAGCAGGACGCCGTCGCGGAGCAGGTCGGCCCAGAAGGCACCGCGGTGGTGCGCCGTCAGCACCTGCGGGTCCAGGCGTCGGCCGAACATCCGGCGGGTCACCGCGAGTGCCGCGCGGACGGGCAGTCCGATGCGGGCGGGGGGATCGATGCGGGCCATGGTGTCCTCCTGGCGTGTGGGATCGGTGCGTCAGTCACCCTCCTGACGGGCGGCACGCTGTGGATGTGACGCCCGGCCGGGACGGAGGACCAGGGGACGGGTCCGGTGGATCACCGATGTCGGCTCGACGCGCGGCACGAGAGGCTGGGAGCGTGAAGACGCTCCTCAACATCATCTGGCTGTTCTTCGCCGGTGCCTGGCTCGCCCTCGGGTACGTCGTCGCCGGGATCATCTGCTGCCTGCTCGTCGTCACGATCCCGTTCGGCATCGCCTCGTTCCGGATCGCCGGCTACGTGCTGTGGCCGTTCGGACGCACGGTCGTCGACAAGCCGGGGGCCGGGGCGTGGTCGACGCTCGGCAACGTCATCTGGCTCGTCGTCGCCGGGGTCTGGCTGGCGATCGGGCACGTGCTGACGGCGATACCGCTGTTCGTCTCGATCATCGGCATCCCGATGGGCATCGCGAACCTCAAGCTCATCCCGATCTCGCTGCTGCCGCTGGGCAAGGAGATCATCCCCACCGACCGGCCCTTCGCCGAGTCGGTCCGCTGAGCCTCCTGGGGCGGGGTGTCAGTCGCGCGCGATGTCGGCCACGACCGCACCGGTGAGCCGGACGAGGTCCGCCGGCGCCAGGCCGATGTCGAGGCCGCGCCGGCCGCCCGAGACGTACACGACGTCGAACAGCTCCGCGGTCTCGTCGACCACCGTGGGGTGCACCGTGCGCTGCCCCAACGGGGAGATCCCGCCGACGACGTAGCCCGTCGCCCGCTCCGCGACCGGCCGCTCCGCCATGACCGCCCGCTTCGCCCCGACGGCCTGGGCCAGCGCCTTGAGGTCGAGGAGCCCGGTCACGGGGACGACCGCGACGGTCAGCTCGCCGTCCACGGCGGCCATGAGGGTCTTGAACACCTGCTCCGCCGGCACGCCGATCGCCCGCGCGGCCTCCAGGCCGTAGCCGAGGTCCGACGCCGGGTCGTGCTCGTACGGGTGGACCGTGTGCGGCACGCCGGCCGCCTCCAGGGCGAGCAGCGCCGGCGTCCCCGCCGGACCCTTCTTCTTGACCACGTCGGGACTCTACGACCACCCGTGGGGCGGCTCAGAGCCGTCCGGCCGCCGTGACGACCAGGGCCGGCTCGCCGCGCTCGTCGCTCGCCGCCAGGTCGACGACGGCGTCGATCCGCCAGTCGCGGTCGCCCGCGGGGTCGTCGAGGACCTGGCGGACCTCCCAGCGCTCGCCCGTGGCGCCGGCAGCGGGCCGCTCGGTGATCAGGAGAAGGGCGGGGCCGCGGGCGTCCGGGCCGGTGCCCATCTCCGCGTGCTCGTCGAAGTACGGGTCCAGCGCGTCGGCCCACCGGTCCGCGTCCCAGGCGACACCGTCGCCGTCGACGTCGCCGAGTGCGGCCAGCGCCGCCCAGCGCTCGCGGGCGGCGAGCTCGACGCGGCGGAACAGGGCGTTGCGCACCAGGACGCGGAAGGCGCGGCGGTTCGTGGTCACCCGCGTCGCCGACGTGCCGTCGCCCGCGTCCGCCGCCCGCGACGTCCCGGCGGCGAACGCCTCCGGGTCCCGCAGGCGCTCCCACTCGTCCAGCAGGCTCGAGTCCGTGCCGCGCACGAGCTCACCGAGCCACTCGAGCAGGTCCTCGAGCTGCTCGTCCCGTCGCTCCGGCGGCACCGTCTGGCGCAGCGCCCGGTAGGCGTCCGCGAGGTAGCGCAGCAGGACCCCCTCGGTGCGCTCGAGCCCGTACACGGACACGAACTCCGTGAACGTCATCGCGCGCTCGTGCAGGTCCCGCACGACCGACTTGGGGGAGACCTGGTGGTCCGCGACCCACGGGTTGCTGCGCCGGTAGATCGTGAAGGTCGCCTCGAGGAGCTCGGCGAGGGGCTTGGGGTACGTGACGTCCTCGAGCAGCGCCATGCGCTCCTCGTACTCGTAGCCCTCGGCCTTCATGGCGGCGACGGCCTCGCCGCGGGCCCGGTTCTCCTGCGCGGCGAGCACCTGGCGCGGGTCGTCCAGCGTCGCCTCGACGACGGAGACGACGTCCAGGGCGTACGACGGCGCCTCCCGGTCCAGGACGTCCAGGGCGGCGTAGGCGAAGGGGGACAGCGGCTGGTTGAGGGCGAAGTCGTGCGGCACGTCGACCGTCAGACGCACCGTCCACCCCGCGCCGTCCGGCCGCCGGACGCGCTCGACCACCCCGGCGGTCCGCAGCGACCGGTAGATCCGCACCGCCTGCCGGGCGTGCCGACCGCGCGCGGCCTCGGGCTCGTGGTTGTCGGTGAGCAGGCGGCGCATGGCCGCGACCGGGTCACCGGGCCGGGACAGGACGTTGAGGACCATCGCGTGCGTCACGGCGAAGCTGGACGTGAGGGGCTCGGGCGGGGCGTCGCGCAGCCGCTCGAAGGTCTTGTCCGTCCAGTTGACCGACCCCTCCGGGGCCTTCTTCCGGACGATCTTCCTGAGCTTCTTCGGGTCGTCGCCCGCCTTGGCGAGGAGCTTGCGGTTCTCGACGACGTGGTCCGGCGCCATGACCAGCACCTCGCCGAGCGTGTCGTACCCGGCCCGGCCCGCCCGCCCGGCGATCTGGTGGAACTCCCGCGCGGACAGGTGCCGCATGCGCACGCCGTCGTACTTCACGAGCGACGTCAGGACGACCGTCCGGATCGGGACGTTGATGCCGACGCCCAGGGTGTCCGTGCCGCACACGACCGTGAGCAGGCCCTTCTGGGTCAGGCGCTCCACGACGCGCCGGTACCGCGGCAGCATGCCGGCGTGGTGGACGCCGACGCCGTGCCGCAGGAAGCGGGAGAGGGTCTTGCCGAAGCCGGTGCCGAAGCGGAAGGCGCCCAGCTCCTCCGCGATCGCGTCCCGCTGGGTGCGGGAGGCCACCGTGCTCGACAGGAGCGACTGCGCCCGTTCGACCGCGTCCTTCTGGGTGAAGTGGACGAGGTAGACCGGCGCGCGGCGGGTGTGCACGAGGTCCTCCACCACCTCGTGCAGCGGCTCGACGACGTAGGAGAACGTCAGCGGCACCGGCCGCTCGGCGTTCGTCACCTCGGCGACCGGCACCCCCGTGCGCCGCTCGAGGTCCTCGGCGAAGAAGGCCGTGTCCCCGAGGGTCGCGGACATGAGCAGGAACTGGGTCCGCGGCAGCTCCAGCAGCGGGACCTGCCAGGCCCAGCCCCGCTGCGGGTCGGCGTAGAAGTGGAACTCGTCCATGACGACCTGGCCGACGGCGTCCTCGCCGGGCACGGCGGGGTCGTCCACGTGGCCGGGCGCCTCCGCGACGCCCTCCCCGGTGCGGAGCGCGATGTTCGCCAGGATCTCCGCGGTGCAGCAGATGATCGGTGCGCCCGGGTTCACGCTGCTGTCGCCGGTCATCATCCCGACGTTGCCGGACCCGAACGCCGCGACGAGGTCGAAGAACTTCTCGCTCACCAGGGCCTTGAGCGGTGCCGTGTAGTAGGTGCGACGGCCCTGCGCGAGGGCCACGAAGTGCGCTGCCATCGCCACGAGCGACTTCCCGGACCCCGTGGGCGTGGACAGGATGACGTGCGAGCCGGTGACGAGCTCGAGCAGCGCCTCCTGCTGCGCGGGGTAGAGCTCGAGCCCGCGGTCGGCGGCCCAGCCGACGAACGCCTCGTAGAGCGCGTCGGGGTCCGTGGGGTCGGCAGGGAGCCGGGCGGCGAGGTCGGGCACCGTCGCGGCAGCGGGGTCGCCGGTGACGGCGGTGGAGGAGGTCATCGCGACCATCCTCGCAGGCGCGACCCACACGCCCCTGCCCGGCACGGCCAGAGGTGATCACCGTCCCTTGCGCGCGGGCCGCGGCGGGTGTGGTCTGGTGGTGGAGGTGCACCATGACCGCCACCGCACCGACCTCCCCGTCGTGGGGCCGCCCGCTCGTCGCGGCGCGCCGCCACCTGCGTCACGCCTGGATCGGCGTCGCGCTCGTGCCGGTCGCCTTCGTGGTGGCGATGCTCGTCGGTGACGGCGTGGCGTCGCTGCTCGGGCACGAGAGCGGCTCGGCGGCGGCGCCCTCCCTGGAGGTCTTCCTCCTCGCCGGCCTGCCGGCCACGGTGATCGGGCTGGCGCCCGCGGTGTTCGCCCTCGTCAACGGGCGCCGTGCCGAGCGCGAGGGCGAGCCGAAGGGTCTCGTGCCGACGGTCGTCGGCGCGGTCGTGGCCCTCTACTGGCTCGCCACGCCCGTGCTCACCGGCGTGGCAGGGCTGCTCGGCTGAGGGGGAGGTGGGCGTGGTGGAACGGGTCGTCGGACGGCCGACCGCCCGCCGGCCGGCCCGCCGGGGTGACGCGCCTGCCGCTCAGACGGCTGCGCCCGCCCCGGCGTCGACGACGTCCGGCTGCTCGGCGGGGTGGGCGTCCAGGGCGGCCGCGCAGACGGCGGTCAGTCGCGCCCTCAGCGGGGTCGACCGCTCGGCGAACGCGCGCTGCCGCCGGACGTACTCCGCCTTGCCCTCGGGGGTCTCGATCGCCACGGGGACCTCGCCGAGCCCGCTGACGTCGTAGGGCGACGCCTGCATGTCGAGGTGCCGCACGTCGGACGCGAGGACGAAGGCCTCAAGCAGCACGTCTCCCGGGACGAGGGGCCCCAGCTTGAGGGACCACTTCAGCAGGTCCATCGCCGCATGCAGGCATCCCGGCTGCTCGAGGGCCGGCTGGCTCTCCCGTGTCGGCTGGAGCGCGTTGCGTGGGGCCGCCTCCGGCGTGAAGAACCGGAAGGCGTCGAAGTGCGAGCAGCGCAGTGGGTGCCGCTCGACGACGGCGTCCGTCCCCTCGGCGCCCAGCCGCAGCGGCAGCGCGTGCCGGTGGCGCGCGGGGTCCTGGCGGTAGACCATCGCCCACTCGTGCAGCCCGAGGCAGCCGAGGTGCGCGGGCCGCCCGGAGGTCGCGACCAGGAGGTCGTGCACGTAGCGGACCGTCTCACCCCGGTCGGCGAGGTAGCCGACCAGGTCGAGGCGCACGGCGCCGTCGTCGTCCGTCGTGTACCAGCGCCACGCGCCGTGCGGGGCGGGGCCGTCCGGCCCGGGCGCCAGGCGCGTACCGGCACCGGGGTGCCACCGCCGCAGCGCCGCGGGCCTGAGGGAGTAGTACTCGAACAGGAAGTCCTCGACGGGGTGCTTCTCGCCCCGCGCGCGCCGGTCCCGGTGTCCCGCGGTGAGGGCGTCGGCGCGCTCGGCGTGCTGGCCGGCGAGCCGGCGCCATCGCGGTGCCGCCAGGGTCCGGGCACCGGCGGTCGCGGACGTCACGTCCCGAGGGTACGTCCCTCGCGCACGGGTCCCGCGGCACGATCCGGTGCCCTCACCCGTCCTCCTCGGGTGCGGGTGCCTCCCCCCGGCCGGCGGCGAGGTGCTCGAGGAACCAGTCCCGGGCTGCCGTCGCGGCGGCCTCGAGCGTCCCCGGCTCCTCGAAGAGGTGGGTCGCGCCGGGGACGACGACGAGCCGGGCCGGGCAGCGCAGCATGCGCAGCGCACGTTCGTTGCGGTCGAGGACGACGGGGTCGTCGCCGCCGACGACCAGCAGCGTCGGGGCCCGCACCGAGGTCAGGCGCAGTGCCGCGAGGTCGGGCCGCCCGCCGCGCGAGACGACCGCGGCCACCGAGGCGGCGGGTCCGGCCGCAGCCAGGAGCGCTGCTGCCGCACCCGTGCTCGCGCCGAACAGACCGAGGGGCAGTCCGGCCGTGCCCGGGAGCCCGGCGAGGTGGCGGAGCACGGAGTCGAGGCGCCTGGCGAGGAGCTCGACGTCGAAGACGACCGTGCGGTCGCCGTCCTCGGCCGGGGTGAGCAGGTCGAGCAGGAGCGTCGCGAGACCGGCGTCCGCCAGGACACCGGCGACGTACCGGTTGCGCGGGCTGTGCGGGCTGCTCCCGGAGCCGTGCGCGAACACGACGAGACCCCGCGCGTCCGCCGGGACGTCGAGGTCCCCCATGAGGTCGACGTCACCGGCCGGGACGGTGAGCGTCTCGCGGAGGGGCGGCCGCCGTCGCTCAGGGACCTGCTCGTCCGGACGGGGCACGTCGTCCGGACGGGGCTCGTGGTCGGCTCCGGGCCCCGGGGGACCTTCCCGACCGGGGGCCCGCGCGCGGGCGCCCTCCAGGCAGGCCAGCACCTCCTCGTCGCCGGTCTGCCGGAAGTCGTCGTAGAACTCCCCGATCGCCAGGAAGCCCCGCGGCGCCGACACCGCGACCAGCTCGTCCGCGACGCCGGCCAGGCGACGCTCCCAGCCCGACGGTGCGACGGGCACGGCCAGCACGAGGCGCCGTGCGCCCAGGGCTCGCACGACCTGGCACGCGGCACGGGCCGTCGAGCCCGTCGCCAGTCCGTCGTCCACGACGACGGCGGTGCGGCCCCCCAGGGGCACCCGCGGCCGGTCACCGCGGAACCGGGCGATCCTGCGGTCCAGCTCGGCACGCTCGCGGGTCGCCACCCGCTCGACGTCCTCGGGGGTGAGCCGGGTCGACCCGAGCACCCGGTCGTCCAGGACCGTGACGCCGTCCTCGCCGACGGCGCCCATCGCGAGCTCCGGCTGCCACGGCACCCCCAGCTTGCGCACCACCACCACGTCCAGCGGCGCCCCGAGCGCCTGCGCGACCCGGGCGGCGACCGGGACGCCCCCGCGCGGCAGGCCGAGGACCACGACGTCCTCGCTCCGCAGGTGCTCGAGCCGCGCTGCGAGCCGGCGGCCGGCGTCCTCGCGGTCGGCGAAGGTCGTGCGCCCGGCACGGTCGGTGGACCACATCGTCACCACCTCCGCCTCCACCATGACCCCGTCCGGCGGTCGTCGTCCATCCCCGGGGCCCTGGGCTAGCGTCGCCGCATGCCGCCTCTCGACGACGCCTCGTCCGCCTCGTTGCGCCGCACCCTGCGCCGCCTCCCGGCGCTCGCCGGCGCGCTGCCCCGGCTCGAGCCGCAGTCCCTGCCGGACGACCCGGTCACGGCCTTCCTCCGGTGGCTGCGGGAGGCGCTCGACGCGGGGGTGCCCGAGCCGCACGCCGTGACCGTCTCGACGGCGGACGCGGCGGGTCGCCCGTCCTCCCGCGTCGTCGTCCTCAAGGACGTCGACGACCAGGGGCGGTGGGTGTTCGCGACCGACCTGCGCAGCCAGAAGGCACGGGACCTCGAGGTCAACGCGGCGGTGGCCCTGTCCTTCTACTGGCAGCCGCTGGGCCGGCAGGTCCGTGTCGCGGGCACCGCGGTGCGCCTCGACGCCGACGAGTGCGCCGCGGACTTCCTGGCCCGCTCGCCGGCGTCCCGCGCCGCGGCCTTCGCGACCCGGCCGGGCGAGCCGTTGGCGGGCGTCGACGTCCTCCACGAGGCCATGCGTGCGGCGTCGGCGCGGGTGGAGGCGGAGCCGGACGCCGTGCTGCCGGACTGGGTGCTCTACGCCGTGGTCCCCGAGGAGGTCGAGCTCTGGCAGGGCTCTGGCGACCGTGCGCACCAGAGGGTCGTCTACCGGCGCGACGGCGCGGGGTGGTCCAGACGTCTCGTGTGGCCGTGACGCCCGTAGGGTGACGTGGTGGTCAGCCCCTCACCCGAGTCCGCCGTCGACCGTCCCGCGGTGGAGATCTGGACGGACGGCGCCTGCAAGGGCAACCCGGGTCCGGGCGGGTGGGGCGCGCTGCTGCGGGCCGGCAGCCACGAGCGGGAGCTCTTCGGCGGCGAGCCCGTGACCACGAACAACCGGATGGAGCTGAGCGCGGTCATCCAGGCGCTCGGCGCCCTCAACCGCTCCTGCGCCGTGACGCTCCACGTCGACTCCACCTACGTCATGCACGGCATGACCCGGTGGATGGCCGGGTGGAAGCGCAACGGCTGGCTGACGGGGGAGCGCAAGCCCGTGAAGAACCGAGAGCTGTGGGAGGCGCTGGACCGCGAGGTGGGGCGCCACGACGTGACGTGGGTCTGGGTCAAGGGCCACGCCGGGGACCCGGGGAACGAGCGCGCCGACGCGCTCGCGAACCGCGGCGTGGAGGCGCTCCAGGCGGCAGGGACCCGCGCACCGGTCCGCTGAGCGAGACGTTCCGTCCCGTGCGTTGATACGGCGCGCCCGCTCTGACTCACTGGACCCCGTGAGCGCCGACGTCTACACCCACGGTCACCACAGCAGCGTCGTCCGGTCGCACGCCCGGCGCACCGCGGCGAGCTCGGCGGCCTACCTGCTGCCCCTGCTCGAGCCCGGCCAGCGGCTGCTCGACGTCGGCTGCGGACCGGGCAGCATCACCGTGGACCTGGCGCGGGCCGTCAGCCCCGGCGAGGTCGTCGCCGTCGACGCGGCACCGGCGGCCGTGGAGCTGGCCCGCGAGGCGGCGCTCGAGGCCGACGTCCCGAACCTCACGGTGCAGGTCGCCGACGTGCACGCGCTGCCGTTCCCGGCCGCGAGCTTCGACGTCGTCCACGCCCACCAGGTCCTCCAGCACCTGACCGACCCCGTCGCGGCGCTGCGGGAGATGCGGCGGGTGACGCGCCCGGGCGGCGTGCTCGCCCTGCGCGACGCGGACTACGCAGCGACGACCTGGTTCCCCGCGTCCGCGGGGCTCGACGAGTGGCTCGCGCTCTACCACGAGGTCACGGAGGCGAACCGGACCGAGGCCGACGCCGGCCGCCGGCTGCTGCACTGGGCGCTCGAGGCCGGCTTCCGGCCCGAGCAGCTCACCCCGGGCGCCTCCGCGTGGTGCTTCGCGACCCCGGAGGACCGCGCGTGGTGGGCCGGGACCTGGGCCGAGCGCGTCACGTCGTCGGGCTTCGCGGAGCGCGCGCTCGCGGCCGGGCTGGCCGACGACGTCGCGCTGGAGGCCCTGGCGGAGGCGTGGCGGGAGTGGGGCGAGGCGCCGGACGGCTGGTTCGCCATCCTGCACGGGGAGCTCATCGCCCGGCCCTGACCGCCCTCCGCTCGGCGTCGAGGCGCGCGGCGTCGGTGGAGACCCGGTGCAGCGCCCGCTCCAGCGGCCCCCGGCCCAGCGCGGCGCGCCACGCCGTGGTCGCGACCACCGTGACGACGACGAAGGCCACGAGGTCGCCGTTCTCCGGTCCGAAGACGGCGTCGTCCCCGAGGGCCGCGATGACGACCACGTGGACGACGTACGCCGTGAGCGCGAGGGCGCCCGTCGCGGCGACCGGGACGAGGACCGCCGGGGCGCGCCGGCCGACCGCGAGCAGCAGCGCGAGGACGAGCAGCGACACCCCGAGGTTGCCGACGACCTCGGGCAGCGTGTCGGCGTGCGGCTCGGCGGTGAGCAGCGCGCGCAGGACGGTGGCGCTCTCCGGCAGCACGCGCAGCGCGACCGCGGAGGTGCCGTACCCGGCCACCAGGGCGACCGCCCCGACGACGGCGAGCCGGCGTGACGTCGTCGGCGCGGCGAGGTCCAGGCGGCCCACCGCCAGGCCGACGAGGAGGTACGCGGACCAGACCACGACGGGGTAGTGCTGGCCGACGAGGACGTCGACGGGCTGCGACAGGCCGCTGTCGGCCCCGGGCAGGACCGCCCGTCCGGCGAGCGCCAGCGGCGGCCCGACGACGGCGACCGCCCCCGCCGCGGCGACGAGCCAGGCGGGCGGCACGCGCAGCACCAGGACGAGGAGCGCGAACATCACGGCGTACGCCGGGAGGATCACGGCGACCGGCGTGCCCAGGGCGATGAGCACGACACCGATCGGCACGAGCAGCGCGGCCCGGACCAGGATGCGCACCCGCGCGAAGCGCAGGGCCGCCCCCTCGGCCGGCACGGGCCCCCCGCTCAGGAGCGCGGCCGAGAGCCCGGCGAGCATCGCGAAGGTGGCGGCGGACCGGCCGTCGGCGACCTGGAGCCACCCCGTGCCGGCCCAGAAGTCCGGTCCTGCGGCCCCCACGTGGGCGGCGAACATGCCGAGCACGGCGAGCCCGCGGGTCGCGTCGACGCCGACCAGCCGGGCCCGGGGTGCGCCCTGGTCCTCCCGCCGCACGGTGTCCTGGCTCGTCGGCATGCCCACCGCGGCAGCCTACGACGCGCTCGCCAGCGCCTACGCTGCGGCCATGCGCATCGCCAGGTTCACCACGGGGGACGACCCCCGCTACGCGCTCGTCGAGGGCGAGCCGGGTCAGGAGCAGCTGGTCGTCATCACGGGCGACCCGATCTACACGCCGGTCCAGCCGACCGGGGAGCACGTGCCGCTGGACCGCGACGACGTCCGGCTGCTGGCGCCGGTCATCCCGCGGTCGAAGGTGGTGGGCGTCGGGCGCAACTACGCCGACCACGCCGCGGAGCTCGGCAACGAGGTCCCGTCCAGCCCGCTGCTGTTCCTCAAGCCGAACACGAGCGTCATCGGCCCGGACGACCCGATCGTGCTGCCGCCGTGGAGCGAGGACGTGCACCACGAGGCGGAGCTCGCCGTCGTCATCGGCAAGGTGACCAAGGACGTCTCGCCCGAGCAGGCCCTGACGCGGGTCTTCGGCTACACGGTCGCCAACGACGTCACGGCGCGCGACGTCCAGCGCTCCGACGCGCAGTGGACCCGGGCCAAGGGGTTCGACGGGTCCTGTCCGCTGGGACCGTGGATCGTGCCGGGCCTGGACGTCGACGACCTCGCGGTCCTCTGCCGCGTCAACGGCACGACCACGCAGGACGGCCGCACGCGGGACCTCGTGTTCGACGTCGCCACGCTCGTCTCGTACATCTCCGAGGTGTTCACCCTGCTGCCGGGTGACGTCATCCTCACCGGCACCCCGGCGGGGGTCGGACCGGTCCGGCACGGTGACGTCGTGGAGTGCGAGGTCGAGGACATCGGGGTGCTGCGCAACCCGGTGATCCGTCGCGTCTGACGCCCGCCGACGGCGGCTCGGGGCGGTCCCCGAGGGCTCCGGGGATCGTGCGGCACGGCACTACGCTGGCCGCACCATGTCTGAGACCTCCTCCGCGCACCTCGCGACGCCGTCGTCCCCCTCGTCCTCCGCCACCGGCTCCGCCGTGCGGGTCCGCTTCTGCCCGTCGCCGACGGGCACGCCGCACGTCGGCCTCATCCGGACCGCCCTGTTCAACTGGGCGTACGCCCGCCACACCGGCGGCACGTTCGTCTTCCGGATCGAGGACACGGACGCCGAGCGCGACTCCGAGGAGAGCTACCAGCAGCTGCTGGACGCGCTCCGCTGGCTGGGCCTGGACTGGGACGAGGGCGTCGAGGTCGGGGGACCGCACGAGCCGTACCGGCAGTCCCAGCGCCTGGAGCTCTACGCCGACGTCGCGCGCCGGCTGCTGGAGGCCGGGTACGCGTACGAGTCCTTCTCCACGCCGGAGGAGGTCGAGGCCCGGCACCGCGCGGCGGGCCGCGACCCCAAGCTCGGCTACGACGGGTTCGACCGCGACCTCACGGAGGAGCAGAAGGCGGCGTACCGGGCAGAGGGCCGCGAGCCGGTCCTGCGGATCCGCATGCCCGACGAGGACGTCGTCTTCACCGACCTCGTGCGAGGCGAGCTGACCTTCAAGCCGGGCTCGGTGCCCGACTACGTCATCGTCCGCGGCAACGGCCAGCCCCTCTACACGCTGACCAACCCCGTCGACGACGCGCTCATGGGGATCACCCACGTCCTGCGCGGCGAGGACCTGCTGTCCTCGACCCCGCGGCAGGTGGTGCTGTTCCGCGCGCTGCTCGCGCTCGGCATCGCGTCCGTCGAGCCGGTCTACGGGCACCTGCCCTACGTCATGGGCGAGGCCAACAAGAAGCTCTCCAAGCGGGACCCGGAGTCCAACCTCTTCCTCCACCGCGAGCGGGGCTTCGTGCCGGAGGGGCTGCTCAACTACCTCGCGCTGCTCGGCTGGTCCATCGCGCCGGACCGGGACATCTTCTCGGTCCAGGAGATGGTCGCGGCGTTCGACGTCGCCGACGTCCTGCCCAACCCCGCGCGGTTCGACCTGAAGAAGGCCGAGGCGATCAACGCCGCGCACGTCCGGCTGCTCGAGCCGCAGGACTTCCGCGACCGGCTGGTGCCGTACCTGCACGACGCCGGGCTGCTGTCCGACCGCTCCTGGGACGGGCTGCGCGACGACGAGCGCGCCGTGCTGGACGTCGGCGCGCCCCTGGTGCAGGAGCGCATGACGCTGCTCGGCGAGGCGGTCGGGATGCTCGGCTTCCTCCTGCGCGCCGACGCGGACGTCGTCGTGGAGGACGACGCCCGCGCCGCCCTGCGGGACGACGCCGGCGCCGTTCTCGACGCCGCCGTCGCGGCCCTGGAGCCGCTCGCCGCGGACGCCTTCACGACCGCGGCCGTCCAGGACGCCCTGACGGCCGCCCTGGTGGAGGGCCTGGGCATCAAGCCCCGCTTCGCGTTCACGCCGTTGCGGGTCGCCGTCTCGGGGCGCCGCGTCTCCCCGCCGCTCTTCGAGTCGCTGGAGATCCTCGGCCGGGACTCCACGCTCGCGCGGCTGCGCGCCCTGCGCGCGACGGTGTGACCGGGTCGTCCAGGGGGAGGGGCGGCCCGCCCGCCGACCCTGCGCGCGCCGTGGACGGGGTGCTCCTGGACATCGACGACACCCTGGTCGACACCCGCGGCGCGTTCGCGGTGGCGCTCACCGCCGCCGCGGCCTCCTTCCTGCCGCACCTGCCCCCGGAGCGCCACGCGGAGCTGCTCCAGGTCTGGCGCGCGGACACCGGGGGGCACTACCGCCGGTACACCAGCGGCGAGATCGGGTACCGCGACCAGCGGGTGGCCCGGGCGGCGGAGCTGCAGCGCGTCTTCGGCGGGGCCCCGCTCGACGACGAGGCGTTCGCGCGGTGGGACGACCTGTTCGAGACCGGCTTCGCGGGCGCGTGGACGGCGCACGAGGAGGTGTCCGCCGTGGTGGACGCCCTGCTCGCCCACGGGGTGGCGGTCGGCGCCCTGTCCAACGCGGGGGTCGACTACCAGACGGCGAAGCTGCGTCGCGTCGGCCTGGCCGACCGGCTGGAGGTGCTCGTCGGCGTGGACACGCTGGGGGTGGGCAAGCCCCATCCCTCGGTCTTCCTCGAGGCGTGCCGCCGGCTCGGCACCGACCCGGCCCGCACCGCCTACGTCGGGGACGAGCTCGACGTCGACGCGGTCGCCGCGGTCGGGGCGGGCCTGGTCGGGGTGTGGGTCGACCGGCCCGGCCCCCGGCGCGTGATCGTCCCGCCGGAGGACGTGGCGGCGGCGCGCGCCGCCGGGGTGCACGTCGTGGCGACGCTGGCGGAGCTGCCGGTGGTCCTGGGGCTGGACGGGGCTCAGCGCCCGACGGCGTAGCCCTGCATGCCCCGGGGGTTCGCCGCCCCGCGGAGCAGGCCGTCGGACCCGGTCCCCACCGCGCTGAGGCGCCCGAGCGACCAGGGTCCGGCGACCGTGAGCCGGTGGCCCCGGCGGCGCAGGTCGGCGAGGACCTCCGGTCCCAGGCGGTCCTCGGCGGTGACGCCGAGCGGGTCCAGGTCGCGCGGGTCGAACGAGGACACCAGGTGCGTGGTGTGCCACGTGGGCGCGTCGATCGCCTCCTGGAGCCCCATGCCGTAGACGAGGTGGTTGAGCAGGAGCGGCACCTGCCACTGGTCCTGCTGGTCCCCGCCCGGGGTGCCGCAGGCGATCTCGGGCCGGCCGTCGCGGAGCACCAGCGTGGGGCTCAGCGTGGTCCGCGGCCGCTTGCGCGGCGAGACGGATCCCGGGAACCCCGGCTCGACCCAGAACATCTGGGCCCGCGTCGGCAGAGGCAGGCCGAGAGCGGGGACGACGGGGGAGGACTGGAGCCACGCCCCGCTCGGGGTCGCCGAGACGATGTTCCCCCACCGGTCGACGACGTCGAGGTGGCACGTGTCGCCGCGCGCCGACCCGTCAGGTCGCACGGCGGGGTCGGGGCCGAACGTCGGCTCGCCCACCCCCGCCGCGCGGGTTCGGGGACCGTCCGCCGCCGCGCCGTCGTCTGCGGCAGCGGCGATCGCCCGCTCCACCCGGGCGACGACGGCGTCCGGAAGGCCGCGCGGCGCGTGGCCGCCGGGGGAGCCGGGGCGGTACAGGTCCGAGGCGGTCGCGCCCACCAGCGCGCGGCGCTCGGCCGCGTACCCCGGCGACAGCAGGTCGCCCAGCGGGACGTCGGCGTGGTCGGGGTCGGCGTACCAGTGGTCGCGGTCGGCGTAGGCGAGCTTGGCGGTCTCGACGACGGCGTGGACCAGCTCGGCGCTGCCGGACCGGGTGTCCTCGAGGTCCATCCCCTCGAGCATCCGCAGCTGCTGCAGCAGCACCGGACCCTGGCCCCACGGGCCGGTCTTGGCGATCGTGCGCCCGGCGAACTCGATCGTCGTCGGCCGCTCCTCGCGCACCTGCCAGCCCGCGAGGTCCTCGGGGGTGAGCAGTCCGCGGTGCGGCCGGCCGGAGGAGTCCATGAGCTCCTGCGCGGCGCAGAAGCGGCCGATCTCCTCGGCGACGAAGCCCTCGTAGAACGCGCGGCGCGCACCCTCGATCCCGGCCAGGCGGTCCGGCCCGGCGGCCCGCGCCTCCGCGACGATCCGCTCCATCGTGGCCGCGAGTCCCGGCAGGCGGAACCGGCTGCCGGGCGCCGGGACCTCGCCGCCCGAGAGGTAGGTCGCGGCGGAGCTGGGCCAGTGCTCGCGGAAGTGGTCCGCGACGCGGGCGATGGTGGCGGACGCCTGGTCCAGGAGCGGGAAGCCGTCGCGCGCGTAGCCGATCGCGAAGGCCATGACGTCGGCGACGTGCCACGTGCCGTAGCGGGCGAGCAGGTCCATCCACGTGCCGAACGCCCCCGGGACGACGGCGGCGAGCAGGCTCGTGCCCGGCACGTGGTCCAGCCCGAGCCCGGCGAACGCCTCCGGCGTCGCGGCGGCCGGCGCGCTGCCCTGGCCGCACAGCACGAAGGGCTCGCCCGAGCCGCCGGTCGCTGCGATGAGGGGCAGGTCGCCCGCGAACCCGTTGAGGTGCGGCTCGACCACGTGCAGCACCAGGCCGGCCGCCACCGCGGCGTCGAAGGCGTTGCCGCCGCGCTCGAGGACGGCCATCCCCGTCCCGGAGGCGAGCCAGTGGGTCGAGGCCACCATCCCGGTGGTGCCGGTGAGCTCGGGCCGCGTGGTGAAGCGCTGCGTCGTCACGTCCGCATGCTCGCACGGGCCGGCGGCCGGCACCGGCGGACGGGTTCGGCCGGCCCGGGCGGTTTGGACCGGTGGTCGTTCTCGGGTAATGTTCCCCGGCGGTACGACGACCGGTTCGGATGCTCCTCCGGGGCCTCAGGACGCTGTCGTCATACCCCATGGGGTATGGTGTAATTGGCAGCACGAGTGATTCTGGTTCACTTAGTCTAGGTTCGAGTCCTGGTACCCCAGCGCTTCGCTGACCTGCGGTTTCTCCTCCTCGGAGGGGTGGTCGAGGGCCCGGCGGAGATGGTGTAAGGTACTCACCGGATCGAAGCCCGAGAGGGCGGAGATCCAGCCCAGGCCCCCATCGTCTAGTGGCCTAGGACGCCGCCCTCTCACGGCGGTAACAGGGGTTCGAATCCCCTTGGGGGTACGTCTCACGAAGGCTCGGTCGCCCAGCGACCGGGCCTTCGTGCTGTCCCGTCCGGCCGCCGTCGCGGTCGAGATCGTCGCGGGCAGCGCGGCTCCGGCTGCTCGCACGCCGGCCGCTCGCGTGCGGGCCGCTCGCACGCCGAGGGGGCCGCCGCGGAGTGCGGCGGCCCCCTCGGGAGCGGATGTCGGCGTCGTCGGCGACGGGGGTGGGGTCACCCCGGTGGTCACTCCGACGTGCGGCGCAGGACCTCCGTGAGCCGGTTGGCCGCGGCGACCACCGCCGCGGCGTGGAGGCGGCCCGGCTGGCGGCCGAGGCGCTCGACGGGACCGGAGATCGACACTGCCGCGACGACCCGGCCCGACGGTCCGCGGACCGGCGCCGAGACCGAGGCGACCCCGGCCTCCCGCTCGGAGACGGACTGGGCCCAGCCACGACGCCGCACGCCGGAGAGGATCGTGGCGGTGAACTTCGCCCCCTGCAGGCCGCGGTGCAGGCGGTCGGGCTCCTCCCAGGCCAGGAGGATCTGGGCCGCGGAGCCGGCGTGCATCGTGAGGGTCGCACCGACCGGGATCGAGTCGCGCAGGCCCATCGGCCGCTCGGCCGCGGCGACGCAGATGCGCTGGTCGCCCTGCCGCCGGTAGAGCTGCGCGCTCTCGCCGCAGTGGTCGCGCAGGGCCGTGAGCACGGGGTTCGCGGCGGCGAGGAGGCGGTCCTCGCCGGCGGCGGTGGCGAGCTCGGACAGGCGAGGTCCGAGCACGAAGCGGCCCTGCATGTCACGAGCCACGAGGCGGTGGTGCTCGAGGGCGACGGCCAGGCGGTGGGCGGTCGGCCGGGCGAGGTGGGTGGCGGCGACGAGCTGGGCGAGGGTCGCGGGTCCTGCCTCGAGGGCACTCAGGACCGATGCGGCCTTGTCCAGGACGCCGACTCCGCTAGAGTTGTCCATAGGTCGATATTGGCGTCTCACGCGGTGAGACGCAAGTCCCTCGGCCCCACCGGTTTCCCGGACCACCCCACCGGGCACGGACCGGACTCGGACACGGAGAGGAAGCATCACATGGGTCGCACGCTGGCTGAGAAGGTCTGGGAGGCGCACATCGTGCGTCGCGGCACGGACGGCGCACCCGACCTCCTCTACATCGACCTGCACCTCGTGCACGAGGTCACCAGCCCCCAGGCGTTCGAGGGGCTGCGGCTCGCGGGGCGCCCGGTGCGCCGCCCGGACCTCACCATCGCGACGGAGGACCACAACACCCCGACGCTGGACATCGACCTGCCGATCGCGGACCGGACCAGCCGCACGCAGATCGAGACGCTCCGCAGCAACGCCCGTGAGTTCGGCGTGCGCCTGCACTCCCTCGGCGACGCCGACCAGGGGATCGTGCACCAGGTCGGCCCGCAGCTCGGCCTGACGATGCCCGGCCTGACCGTCGTCTGCGGCGACTCGCACACGTCCACCCACGGCGCCTTCGGCGCGCTCGCCTTCGGCATCGGCACGAGCGAGGTCGAGCACGTCCTGGCGACGCAGACCCTGCCGCTCGCCCCCTTCAAGACCATGGCGATCACGGTCGACGGCACGCTGCCCAAGGGCACGACGTCGAAGGACATCATCCTGGCGATCATCGCCAAGATCGGGACCGGCGGGGGCCAGGGCTACGTCCTGGAGTACCGCGGCGAGGCCATCCGTGCGCTGTCCATGGAGGCGCGCATGACGATCTGCAACATGTCGATCGAGGCGGGCGCCCGCGCCGGGATGATCGCGCCGGACGAGACCACGTTCGAGTACCTCAAGGGCCGCCCGCACGCGCCCGAGGGGGCGGACTGGGACGCCGCGGTCGACTACTGGCGCACCCTGGCCACCGACGACGACGCCGTCTTCGACGCCGAGGTGGTCCTCGAGGCCTCGGACCTGGAGCCCTTCGTCACGTGGGGCACCAACCCGGGCCAGGGCCTGCCGCTGTCGGCGTCCGTGCCGGACCCCCGGGAGATCGCGGACGAGAACGAGCGCGTGGCCGCCGAGCGCGCCCTGGAGTACATGGGGCTCACCCCCGGGACGCCGCTGCGCGACATCCCGGTCGACACGGTGTTCATCGGCTCGTGCACCAACGGGCGCATCGAGGACCTGCGGTCCGTCGCCAAGCTGCTCAAGGGCCGGACCAAGGCGGACGGCGTCCGCGTCCTGGTCGTGCCGTCGTCGGCGCGGGTGCGGCTCCAGGCCGAGGCGGAGGGGCTGGACCGGATCTTCCTGGACTTCGGTGCCGAGTGGCGCAACGCCGGCTGCTCGATGTGCCTGGGCATGAACCCCGACCAGCTCCAGCCGGGCGAGCGCGCCGCCTCCACCTCCAACCGCAACTTCGAGGGGCGGCAGGGCAAGGGCGGGCGCACCCACCTGGTCTCGCCGCTCGTCGCCGCCGCGACCGCGATCCGGGGGACGCTGTCCTCGGTCGCGGACCTGGGCGCCGACGTCGTCGCCCCTGACGGCAGCCCGCTGACCGCGGCCGAGAGCGGCCTCCTGTCGGCCTGACGGCGACAGCACACCGACGCCCGGCCCCGCGGCCGGGCCCGCAACCCGGCCGTCCGCCGCCCGGCGGACCGGCCTCGACGGAAGCGTGAGGACGATGGAGAAGTTCACCCAGCACACCGGCGTCGGTGTCCCGCTGCGGCGCAGCAACGTGGACACGGACCAGATCATCCCGGCCGTGTACCTGAAGCGGGTCACCCGGACCGGCTTCGAGGACGCGCTGTTCGCGGCGTGGCGGGGTGACCCGTCCTTCGTCCTCAACCAGGACGCGTACCGCGCCGGGTCGGTCCTGGTCGCGGGCCCCGACTTCGGGACGGGCTCCTCCCGCGAGCACGCCGTGTGGGCGCTCAAGGACTACGGCTTCCGTGCCGTGCTGTCGCCGCGGTTCGCCGACATCTTCCGCGGCAACAGCGGCAAGCAGGGCCTCCTGGCCGCACAGGTGTCCCAGGAGGACGTCGAGCTGCTCTGGAAGGTCATCGAGGCCAACCCCGGCACCGAGGTGACGGTCGACCTCGTGGCGAAGCAGGCGCGCTGCGCGGACGTCACCGTCCCGATCCACGTGGACGACTACACGCGGTGGCGCCTCATGGAAGGCCTGGACGACATCGGGCTGACCCTCCAGCACGAGCCCGACATCACCGCCTTCGAGGCGGAGCGCGCGAGCTGGCGCCCGCGGACGCTCCCGGCCAAGCACCTCCCGCCGGTCGAGATCGTCGCGGCGCGCCCGGTCGCGGCCCCTCGCCACGCCGACGACGCCCTGGCCTGAGCGCACCCGACGACGGCCGTCCGCACCGCGCGGGCGGCCGTCGTCGTGCGTCCGGGGCCGACCGTCGCGAGCGTCACGACCTCCCGAGGTGACGGGTCGGCCCCGGGTGGGGGAGCATGACCCCCATGGACGACGTGCTCTACGTGAACGGCGGGAACCCCCTCAACGGTGAGATCACCGTTCGCGGAGCCAAGAACTTCGTGTCGAAGGCCATGGTGGCCGCGCTCCTCGGCGAGGGGCCCTCGGTGCTGCGCAACGTGCCGCAGATCCGCGACGTGGGGGTGGTGACCGGGCTGCTCGAGCTCCACGGCGTCGAGGTCGACAACGACGCCGACGGCGGCGTCCTCACCCTGGACCCCAGCAAGGTCGAGTCCGCCCACGTGGCCGACATCGACGCGCACGCCGGCTCCAGCCGGATCCCGATCCTCTTCTGCGGCCCGCTGCTGCACCGCCTCGGCGAGGCCTTCATCCCGGACCTGGGCGGCTGCCGGATCGGCGACCGGCCGATCAACTACCACCTGGACATCCTGCGGCAGTTCGGCGCCGAGGTGGACAAGCGGGCGCAGGGCATCCACATCCGCGCGCCGCACGGCCTGCACGGCACGAAGATCGAGCTGCCGTACCCGTCCGTCGGGGCGACGGAGCAGCTGCTGCTCACGGCCGTCCGCGCGGACGGGCTCACCGAGCTGAGCAACGCCGCGATCGAGCCCGAGATCATGGACCTGATCAACGTCCTCCAGAAGATGGGCGCGATCATCTCGGTCGACACGGACCGGGTCATCCGGATCGAGGGCGTCCCGCGGCTCGGCGGCTACCGGCACACGGCGCTCTCGGACCGGATCGAGGCGGCGTCCTGGGCGTCGGCGGCGCTCGCCACGCGGGGCGACGTCTACGTCCGCGGCGCGACGCAGCCCGAGATGACGGCGTTCCTCAACACGTTCCGCAAGGTCGGGGGCGAGTTCGACGTCGACGACGACGGCATCCGGTTCTGGCACCCGGGCGGCGACCTGTCGTCCATCGTGCTCGAGACGGACGTGCACCCCGGCTTCATGACGGACTGGCAGCAGCCGCTCGTCGTGGCCCTGACGCAGGCCAACGGGCTGTCCATCGTCCACGAGACGGTCTACGAGAACCGCTTCGGCTTCACCGACGCGCTGCGCGGCATGGGCGCGACCATCCAGGTGTACCGCGAGTGCCTCGGCGGTCACCCGTGCCGCTTCGGGCAGCGGAACTTCTACCACTCCGCCGTCATCTCCGGCCCGACCCCGCTCGCGGCCGCGGACATCGAGGTGCCGGACCTGCGCGGCGGGTTCAGCCACCTCATCGCGGCGCTCGCGGCGAAGGGCACGTCGTCGGTCCGCGGCATCCAGCTCATCGACCGCGGGTACGAGCACTTCCTGGACAAGCTGACGTCGCTGGGCGCGGAGTTCTCGCACGGCTGACCGCCGGTAGCATCGCCTGCCGTGCCCGCACCGCAGCGCTCGAACCCCGCGTACCGCGCCATCGCCCGCCTCGTGCGGCCCGTCATGATGCTCGTGACGCGGCGGGACTGGCACGGGGCGGAGCACCTGCCGCGCGACGGCGGCTTCATCGCGGTCGCGAACCACATGACCAACGTCGACCCGCTGACGTTCGCGCACTTCCTCTACGACAACGGCGTCGCACCGAAGGTCCTGGCGAAGTCGTCGCTCTTCGCTGTGCCGGTCCTCGGCCGCCTGCTGCGTGCCAGCGGACAGATCCCGGTCTTCCGCAACTCCGCGCGTGCGGGGGAGTCCCTGGTCGCGGCGGAGGCGGCGCTCGCCGACGGCGAGTGCGTCGCCGTCTTCCCCGAGGGCACCTTCACCGGTGACCCGGACCTGTGGCCGATGCTGGCCAAGACGGGCGTCGCGCGGCTCGCGCTGACGACCCGCGCCCCGGTCGTCCCCATCGCGCAGTGGGGACCGCAGGACCTCCTCGGCCGGTACGGCAAGGTGCCCCGGCTCGTCCCGCCCAAGCGGATCACCGTCGTCGCCGGACCGCCGGTGGACCTCACGGACCTCTACGGCCGGCCGCTGGATGCCGTGACCCTGCGCACGGCGACGGACCGGATCATGGGCGCCGTCACGCGGCAGCTGGCGGCCATCCGGGGCGAGGAGCCGCCCGCGACGCCCTGGGACCCCCGCCGGGCGGGCCGGGCGTGAGCGCCCTGCCGCTGCGCGCCGCCGTCCTCGGGACCGGCAGCTGGGGCACGACGTTCGCCGCCGTCCTCGCGGACGCCGGGTGCGACGTCACGCTCTGGGGCCGCAGCGAGGAGGTCTGCCGCGCGGTCCGCGAGGAGCACCGCAACGAGGCCTACCTACCGGGCGTCGAGCTGCCCGCACGGGTCACGGCCACGACCGACGGCGCGGCCGCACTGCGGGGCGCCCGGGTCGTCGCGGTCGCCGTCCCCGCGCAGAGCGCCCGGATGATCCTCGCGCCGCTGCGCGAGCACCTCGAGCCGGACGCCGTCGTCGTCTCGCTGATGAAGGGCGTGGAGCTGAGCTCGGACCGACGGATGAGCGAGGTGCTCCAGGAGGTCCTCGGCGTGCCGGCCGCCCGCGTGGCGGTCGTCTCGGGGCCGAACCTCGCCCGGGAGATCGCCGAGCGCCACCCGACGGCCACGGTCGTCGCCTCGAGCGACCCCGACACGGCGCGGCTCGTCGCCGCCGCCTGCGCCTCCCCGTCGTTCCGGCCGTACACGAACGCCGACGTCGTCGGGGTGGAGCTGTGCGGTGCGGTGAAGAACGTCATCGCGCTGGCCGTCGGCATCGCGCAGGGCCAGGGCTACGGGCACAACACCACCGCGACGATCATCACCCGGGGGCTCGTCGAGATCACGCGGCTCGGCCTCGCGCTGGGGGCGGAGGCCGAGACCTTCGCCGGCCTCGCGGGCATGGGCGACCTCGTCGCCACCTGTGCCTCGCCGCTGTCCCGGAACCACAGCCTCGGCGTGCAGATCGGCCGCGGGCTGACCCTCGACCGGGCCCTCGCCGCCACACGCGGCACCGCGGAGGGCGTGAAGTCCTCCACGTCCGTCCTCGAGCTGGCCCGCACGGTCGGCGTCGACATGCCCATCACGGAGGCGGTCGTCGAGGTGCTCGCGGGACGCCTCCCGGTGGAGGAGATGGCGGCGGCCCTGCTGGCCCGGCCGCACCGCGCCGAGGGCGTCGAGGGCGCCCACGAGCCCCTGCCGCGCCCCCTGGCCGAGCCCGCCGTCTGACGGACCGGCGCGAGCGGGACGGG
>NZ_AXCW01000010.1 GCF_000603945.1 Actinotalea ferrariae CF5-4
AGACGACCGGTGGATCAGGGTTCAGCCGACACCGCAGGAGCGATCTGATGATCAGAGTTGAGTCCTTGGCCCGCGAGTTCAGCGGCAAGGGTGCTCCCGAACCGGTGCACGCACTTCGGGGTGTGTCCTTCGAGGTGGCACCCGGGGAGCTCTTCGGCGTCCTCGGGCCCAACGGAGCGGGCAAGACCACGTTGGTCCGGATCTTGTCGACGCTCCTGACGCCGACGTCCGGTACCGCTCAGATCGGCGGCCTGGATGTCGTCACGGACGCCATGCGTCTGAGGCGCCGGCTCGGCGTCGTCTTCGGCGGCGAGCGTGGGCTGTACGACCGGTTGACCGCTGTCGACAACCTGCAGTTCGCGGCGGAGCTCTACGGCGTGCACCGACGGGAGCAGAAGCGGCGCATCGGGGACGTCCTGGAGCTGGTCGGGCTCCGGAGCAAGGATCGCGCGCGGGTGGAGACGTTCTCCCGCGGGATGCGCCAGCGGCTGCACATCGCCCGGGCGCTGCTCCACGAGCCGGACGTGCTCTTCCTCGACGAGCCGTCGAACGGCCTCGACCCGGTCGCCGCTCGTGAGCTGCGCGACCTCGTGAGGTCCTTGCGCGACGCGGGCACGACTATCCTCCTCACCACGCATCACATGTTCGAGGCCGACCAGCTCTGCTCGCGCCTCGCCGTCGTCGTCGACGGCGGGATCGTCGAGATGGGCACGCCGGCGGCGATCAAGGGACGGGCCGACGTGGGGAGGACCTTCACGTTCGCCGACTACCACGGCGTCGTGCGGGACCGGGCTGTGCTCGATGCCCTGCCCGGGGCGATCGACGTCAGCGACGAGGCGCTGGACGGCTACGTGCGCTGGAGTGTCCGGACCGCGGCCGGGTCCGCCGTCGACGCCGCCATGATCGCGCGCACGCTCGACGTCCCACCGGACCACGTGGTCGGTGAACCCGCCACCCTGGAGGACGCGTACGTCGCCATCGTCAGTGGGGCCCCGTGATCCGCGTGGCGTCCGCCGCGTGGTGGCTGCAGATCCGCCTCCTGACCACGTCGCCGTTCTTCCTCGGCATCGCGCTCATGACGCCCCTCGCGTACCTCGCCATCGCGCTCCTCATCCAGGGTGAGGACGGATCGCCGGCCCGCGTCACGGAGCACGTCATCGGTGCCGGGCTCATGGGTGCGTGGTCCGCGACCCTCTACGGTGCGGGCGAAGCCCTCTACATGCAGCGCTGGACCGGGACCCTGCAGCTGCTCGTCGCCGCACCGAGGAGTCTCGTCGGACCGGTGGTGGGGTTCTCCGCGGCGGCGGTGACGCTGGGCGGCTACTCGGTCGTCGCCGTGTGGGTGCTCGCGCGGTGGGTCTTCGGTGTCTCCCTCACCGTGCAGGACGGGCTCGCGGTGGCCGCCGGGCTCGTGATGTGCCTCCTGGCGCTCAGCGCCATTGGCATGGTCCTCGCGGCGTACTACGTCCTGAGTCGGCAGGCGCTCACGGTCTCGAACATGCTGGAGTACCCCATCTGGATCGCGTCAGGCCTCCTGATCTCGACGTCCGTCCTCTGGTCGCCCGTCGTGTGGGTGGGCAAGCTCCTGCCGTTCGGCTGGGCGGTCGACGTCGTGCACCGTGGCATCGCCGGCGAGCCATACGTCTCGACCCTGGCGATGTCCGTCCTGGTCACCTCGGCGTACGTCGGGCTCGGCGTGTTCCTGCTGCACCGTGTCGACCATGCGGTGCGTCGGACCGGGAGGCTGGGTCTGTGATGACGAACGTCCGCCTGGCGCTCCTCTCGGGTCGCCTGAGCTACCGGGCCCTGTTCTCCTGGAACACGCCGGCGCTGTTCTTCGCCGTCCTCGTGTTCACCCCTGTCCTCCAGATCGTGTTCTTTGTGCTGCTGGGTCGCAGCCTGGAGTACCGCGACGACCTCTTCTTCATCACCGGCAACGCCCTGCTCGGTGCCACGGCCGCCAGCGTGTCGGGGCTGGTGGGGGTGATCGCGGAGGAGCGCAGGTTCGGCACCCTCTCGACGATCCTGGTCTCTCCGGCGTCTCGCGTGGCCGTCTTCGTCGGGCGATTGCTCCCGGGTGTCGTCCTGGCGATCGGTACGGCCGTGTTCACCTCCTGTCTCGGGTTCGTCGCGGTCGGGTGGCCGTACAGCCCGCTCGAGTCCCTGGCCTACCTCGCCGCGATCACCGTGGCTGCGTTCTCCGGCTCGGCTCTCGGACTGACCCTCAGCGCCTTCGGGCTGATCTACCGCGACATCTTCCAGATCGCGACGGCGGCGCAGTTCGCCCTGCTGCTCCTCACCGGTGCGAACGTCGCGCTCGACCGGTTGCCCGAGTGGGCGCAGGGGCTCGCCCTCGGCCTGCCGCTGACCCACGCCGTGGCAGGAGTCCGGGAGCTCACCGCGGCGGGTGTCACGACCACGTTCTGGTCGGCGCTGGGCACGGACGTCCTCGTGGGTGCGTGCTGGCTCGGCGTCGGGCTGGTGCTCATGAACGTCCTCGAGCGAGCGGCGAGGCGTGGGGCTTCGCTCGAGCTCTACTGATCATTCGGCACGGCGGAGAAGAGAGGCTCGTGGATCGCATGGGAAGGACGGTGCGTGACATGTCGGGGACGTTCGAGGCGCGCTTCGTGCCCTCGTCGGGGGATGGCGTCGGTGCATCCCGGAGGCCGGCGTGGTGAGCCTGCCCGCACTCGGGTGGGACGACGACTGGGCAGCCCAGGTCGACGTCGGTGCAGGCCGGGCGCGAAGCGCTGTCGCCCGTGTGTCCAGGGCCGACGCCACAAGTGCTCGGCTGCTGACGCCTGACGGCGAG
Organism: Actinotalea ferrariae CF5-4; assembly: GCF_000603945.1. Lineage (GTDB taxonomy): Bacteria > Actinomycetota > Actinomycetes > Actinomycetales > Cellulomonadaceae > Actinotalea > Actinotalea ferrariae. The sequence goes on from NZ_AXCW01000010.1 coordinate 2,813, forward strand.
GCCTCCGTCGCCGCGCACGGCCTGGTGGTGGGTGACTGGGTGGTGCTGGACGGGACGTCGCGCCCCCGGCCCCTGGCGCGACGAACCCTCCTCTCGCGGCAGTCGTCCGGCAGGGACTCCACCGAGCAACCGCTCGCGGCGAACGTCGATGTGGTCGCGGTGGTGGAGCCGATGTGGCCCGAGCCGAACGTTCGCCGGATCGAGAGGATGCTCACGCTGGCGTGGGCCTCGGGTGGACAGCCCTTGGTGATCCTGAGCAAGGCGGACCTCTTCACGTCCGGCGTCCGGAGCGCCGTCGCCGAGGTCGAGAGCGCAGCGCCGGGCGTGGACGTCCTCGCGGTCAGCGCGACGTGCGGTGACGGGCTCGCGGGGATGCGTCACAGGCTGGGCCCCGGCCGGACGTTCGTCCTTCTCGGGCCCTCGGGTGCCGGGAAGTCGTCACTGGTGAACGCGTTGGCCGGGGAGGAGGTCCTGGCCACGGGCGATGTGCGCGGCGACGGCCGTGGCCGCCACACCACCACCCACCGGGAGCTGGTGCTGCTCGAAGGTGTCGGGCTGCTCATCGACACCCCGGGCATCCGTTCCGTCGGGATGACAGCGGACGACGACGGTCTCGCGCGGGTGTTCGAGGACGTCGTCGTGCATGCCGCCGACTGCCGCTACACCGACTGCGGGCATGCTGTGGAGCCGGGCTGCAGCGTCCGGGCGGCCGTCGATGCCGGAGCTCTCCCCGCCGCCCGGGTCGAGAGCTATCTGCGCCTGCAACGAGAGATCGAGCACCAGTCCCGGCGCAAGCGGACCCGGGAGCGCTCGCAGGAGCGGCGGGACACGACCGGCCGGAACCAGGCCAAGGCCATGGCCATGCGCGCGAAAGGCCGCTGACGACGCTGTCTCGACGGGCGCACCGCGGTCCGCGCGGCCCTGGGGTGCTCGTGAGTCCACCTGACCGGCCGCCGCCACTCGGCGTCAGCCGGCGTGCCCGGACCTAGTCGGCCAGCGCCTCATCGAGCGCGGCCGCGACGCCCCGGCCACGGCCCGCCTCCATCGCCTGCCGCCACGCCTCGGTGCCGGTCGCCTCCCGGACGGGACCGATGGCCTCCTCGACCCAGGCGGCATCGACGGGCGCCATCGACAGGTCCGCCTGCTCCCGCAGCTCCGCGGAGGCGCCGATCAGCCGTGCCGCGCGGTGGGCGTCCCCCCGCAGGGCGTGGACGACGGCGAAGAGGTCCAGGACGTCGATCGTGATCTCCAGGTCGTTGAGCGCCACGGCGCTCGCGGCGTGCTCGCGCAGGTGCGCGTGCGCCTCCGACGTGCGGCGGGCGCGCAGCAGCGAGCCGACGAGGTTGATGTGGTCGGCACCCTGGCCCCAGGCGTCCTGGAGCTCCGTGTCGAGCTCGAGGCAGCGGCGCAGGAGCGTGATGGACTCGTCGTGGCGGCCCGCGTCCGCCGCGAGCAGGGCCAGGTTCGACACGGCGTTCACCTCCGAGCGCCGGTCGCCGGACGCGCGTGCCGCGGCGACCGCCTCCTCGGCGAGGGCCGTCGCCGTGTCGGGGTCGTCCAGGGCCCGGTGCACCATCGCGAGGCTGTTGAGCTCGCGGGAGAGGACGGCCGGGTCCCCGGTGGTCCTCGCGTGCTCCAGGCACACGGTGAGCATCTCGCGGGCCCTCTCGGCCTGGCCCTGCTGGAGCACGAACACCCCGAGGCCGTGCAGCGCCGTCATCACCTGGGGGGACCGCCGGGTCCCGGCGGCGTCGACCGCCGCCTGCAGCCAGCGGCGCCCCTCCGCCGGGTAGCCGCACCCGTACCAGAACCACGCGAGGTGCTGCCCGAGCCGCAGCCCGAGCGCCAGGCGCGCCTCGGCGTCGTCGTCGGGCTCCTCCGCGGACGGCGCGAACGCCCAGGCCAACACCGCCCGGAGGTCGTCCAGGTCGGCCTCGATCCGGTCCCGCGCAGCGAGGTGCTGCTCTCCCCGGAGCTCCGCGGCGGCCCGCTCGGCGATCCCGGTGTAGTGCCCGGCGTGCCGCCGCCGCGCCTCGTCGAGCTCGCCGGCGTCGCGGAGCCGCTCGCGGGCGTACCGCCGGATGGTCTGGAGCATCCGGACGCGCGGCTCGCCGTCGCGCCCGTCCCGCACCGTGAGCAGGCTGACGTCGACCAGACGGCCGACGACGTCGACGACGTCCGCCTCGTCGCCGACGACGGCCGCCACGGCCGCGAGGTCGACGGCGCCCTCGCACACCCCGAGGCGGCGGAAGGCGAGGGCGAGGTCCTCGTCGAGCAGGTCGTGGCTCCAGTCGAGAGCGGCGCGCAGGGTCTGCTGGCGCCCCGGGGTGTCCACCGCCGTGCCCACCGACCCCGGCGGGTCGAGGCTGCGGTCGAGCCGGGCGCGCAGGGCGGCGGGGCCGAACAGCTTGGTGCGCGCGGCGACGAGCTCGATCGCCAGGGGTAGTCCGTCGAGCCGGCGGCAGATCTCCGCGACGTCCTCGCGGTTCTCGTCGGTCAGCGTGAAGCCCGGCCGCACGAGCCGTGCCCGCTCGACGAACAGCCGCACCGCGTCGGGCTCCTCGCCGGGTTCCCCCGGCCCCGCGCGGCGAGCGGTCGTGGGCAGGGGGGCGACGGGCACCTCGTGCTCGGCGGCGAGGTGCAGCGGCCGCCGGGAGGTGGTCAGGACACGCACGCCGGGCCCGGCAGCCAGCAGCGCCCGCACGACCTCCGGGGCGTCGGGGAGCTGCTCGAGGTTGTCGAGCACGAGCAGCACCTCCTGCGGGGCGAGGTGCTCGAGGAGCGCCGGGGGTGGCCTGGACTCCCCGGGGACGCCCATCGCGTCGGCGACCGTCGTCCACATGACGTCCGGTGTCCGGGCCTCGGCCAGCGGGACGACGTAGACGCCGTCGCGGAAGTGCTCCTCGACGTGGACGGCGACGGCGAGCGCGAGCCGGGTCTTGCCCGTGCCCGCCGGGCCCGTGAGGGTGAGGAGCCGCACGTCGGGACCGGTGAGCATGCTGCCGAGGGCCTCCAGCTCGGCGGTGCGCCCGACCAGCGACGTCGCCGGCTGGGGCACGGTCGACGGCGAGCCGAGGCTCTTCGGGCGGGGGAAGGCGGACGGCAGCCCGTCGATGCACACCTGGTGGAGGTGCACCGGCTCCGCGAGGTCCTTGAGGCGGTGGCGACCCAGGTCCCGGAAGCGGACGCCGGGCAACGGCTCCCCGGCGAGCAGGGCGTGCGTCGCGTCGGTCACGACCACCTGGCCGCCGTGCGCGCTCGCGGCCACCCTCGCCGCCCGGTGCACGTCCATGCCGACGTACCCGTCCTCGTGCCGCGCCGGCTCCCCGGTGTGCAGCCCCATCCGCACCCGGACCGCCGCGCCGTCGGGCCAGTCGGCGCGGGCGAGGTCGAGCTGGGCGTCCCGCACCGCGCAGACGGCGTCCCGGGCCGTGCGGAAGACGACGAAGAAGCTGTCGCCCTCCGTGCCGAGCTCGTGACCGCCCCAGCGCCGGATCGCCGCCCGGAGCACCTGCCGCTGCCGGGAGACGACCTCGGCGTACCGCGCACCCAGCCGGGCCAGCAGCCGGGTCGAGCCCTCGATGTCGGTGAACACGAGCGTGACGGTGCCCGTGGGCAGGTCCGTACCCGCGGGCGGCGTCGCCATCGGAGGTGCCCCGTTCGCTCGGATCAGGGAGGTCCGCGTCCATTCCAGCACGTCCGGGCGCCGCAGGGGAGGGCGCCGGGCCTGGTCGCGGGGTCCGTCCACCGCCCCTAGCCTGGCCGTGCGGCCTCCACCGGCGGACCGGCGCGGGGCGGTGCTCGTGTCCCCCCGTCCTCAGAGAGGCGCATCATGAAGGTCACGATCAGCTCCGACGACACGCTCGACCGCGTCATCGCCGTCGTGGAGGCGCTCTACGACGTGCGGCTCCAGCAGGTCGGCGACGGCGGTGGAGCGGCCCCCGGACGGGACGCCCAGGTGAGCCTGCCCGAAGAGGAGGAGCAGGGCGCGACGAAGCCGCGCCACGGCTGACGAGCGGGCGCGCGGCTAGTCTCGACCGACACCACCGTGCGAAGGGACCGCCATGCCCACCATCGCGATCGTCGGCGCAGGACCGGGCCTGGGGGCCGCCGTCGCGCGGAGGTTCGGCGCCGAGGGCTTCTCCGTCGGGCTCGTCTCCCGGGACCAGGCCAGGCTGGACGAGCTCGCGGCCCGGCTCGAGGAGGAGGGCGTCACCGCTCGCGGGTATGCCGCGGACGTCCGGGACGGGACCGCCCTGGAGGTGGCCCTCGCGCGCGCTGCGGACGAGCTGGGCCCCGTGTCCGTGCTGCAGTACAGCCCGCTGCCGGCCCGGGAGTACCTGAAGCCGGTGCTCGACCTGACGCCCGAGCTGGCCCTGGACGCGCTGCGGTTCTCGGCGCTCGGGCTCGTCCACGCGGTGCGTGCCGTCCTGCCGGCGATGCGGTCGGCGGGGGAGGGCAGCATCGTCCTGGTGAACGGCGGCACGTCCGTGCAGGCGCGGAGCGGCTTCGCCGGCACCTCGGTCGCGTTCCCCGCCGAGAGCGCGTACGGCGAGATGCTCCACGACGCCCTGCAGGACGAAGGCATCCGGGTCGCCCAGCTGGTCATCCCGGGCGCGATCCCGAAGCTCCGGCTCGAGAACGGCATCGACGACGTCGCCGCACGCATCTGGGAGCTCCACCGGACCCCGGGGGAGTTCCGGACGATGCTCATCCCCCTCGAGGACGGCCGGGAGTAGGGCGGGCGTCAGGAACAACAAGGCTCGAGTCCGACGGCGGCATCGTGCCGCGGCACCCCGGGCGCTTCCTGGGCAGACCCGCGACCTGCAAGGATGCGTGTCATCGCGGGGGGCGATGGTCCCTGGCGGTGCGCCCGCCCGGCGACGGGTGGGTTCGAGCCACCCGACACCGCCAGGAGTCCAGCATGCGTCCTCTCCACCGCACCCCCGCCACCGCGTTCGCCGCCGCCGCCGTGCTCGCCGCCGTTGCCGTCGTCCTGGCCACCGTCGCCGCCGGCGCCGCGTCCGACGGCACCCGGATCGCGCTCCTCGTGGCCGTGGGGGTGCTCATCGCCCTCGCCGGGGCGCTGCTCGCCGTCGGCGTCAGGACAGGGGGCGTCGGCCGGCGCTCGTGACCACGCGCACGACCCAGGGCACGGTCTGAGACGGCGGGGCCGACGCGCTCACTCCGCGGTGTGCGACCGCCGCTTCCTGAGCCGGGCCGCGAAGCCGTCCAGGGGCCCGGGGCGACGGTCGGAGGTCTCGGCATCCTCCACGTCGTCGTCGACGGCGGGGGGCGCGACGGGTGCCTGCGGTGGCGCGAGGGCCCGGTGGGAGGACCCCTCGGGCGGCACGCGGCAGATGAGGTACTGGGCGATGCGGTCCACGATCCAGGGGTCCTGGCTCATGTGGACGCTCAGCAGCCCGCTGGTGCGGTCGGGGACCGCGAGGGCGGCCACGGCGAGCGACTCGGTCATCAGGACGAGGAAGCGCCGGCCGGCCAAGGGGTCCGCCGTGTGGAGCGCCACCCCGCGCATCCCCTCGCGCGGCTCCGGGGCCTCGCCGACGGCGAAGGACGCCGCCAGACCGGCTCCCGCCGCCAGCTCGGACAGGCCGGGGACGCCGTGCACGGAGGAGGGCCTCCTCCTGCGGCGTCTCCTCCGGGAAGGGGTGGCCGAGGCCCACGAGGACCACGGGACGCGACCGGGCGGTCATGGCGCGCTCCACGTACACCGCGCAGGCGTCGTGGAACGTGGTCTCGTCGACGTGCCGCGGGGGCAGGGCGGTCAGCGCGTCCCACGGTGACTCCGGCATCTCGCCGATCGGCTCGCGGGCGCCGATCAGCGGGATGACCTCGCGGGGCGGTCGCTGCGCGGCGGGCAGGGCTGCCTCCGTCCCGATGGCGCGTCCCTGGCCGTAGACGGCGCCCAGGGCGCGCGCGAGGCGCTCGTCGGCCACGGACTCGATGCCCTTGACGACCAGGCTCGCGCCCGTCGCCTCGACGTGCCGGGTCGCCGCGACGACGGCCCCGGCGGTGACGGGAACGTCGGACCGGGCGCGCAGCCGGCGCACGTCGATCTTGACCACGTCGGGGGCCAGCATGGGCAGCAGGGACAGCCAGCCCGTGCTCTCCCCGACGTCGTCCACCGAGACGCCCCAGCCGACGGACCGCGCGTGGTCGATCGTGCGGAGCAGCCCCGCGGGGTCGGTGCGCAGGCTCCAGTCGTTGACCTCGATGAAGACGCGCAGCGACGCCTCCGCGCGGGAGATCGGCCCGACGAGGTCCGGCGGGCACGCGCTCAGCGGCGAGCCCGTCTCCACGTTGAGGAAGAGCGCCATCCCGGGCGGGAGTCCGCCGCCAGGGCGGCCTCCAGCGCGGCGGAGCGGCACAGCCAGTCGAGCTCGGTGACGCGGTCCGCGGCGCGGGCTGCCTCGAACAGCGGGAACGGGCAGTGCAGCGGCAAGTCCTGCGGGCCGCGCGCGAGGGCCTCGAAGCCGACGACCTCGCCGCTGTCGAGCACGGCGATCGGCTGGAACACCGGGACGACGGCGCGGGCCTCGAGCACCGCGCCGACCGCGGCGTGCGGGTCGGGTCCGGCAGGGACGGCGGGCTCGGCCGGCCCGGACCAGGGAGCCGGCCAGCCCGGGACGTCGGTCACGGCGCACCGTCCGGGAGGTCCGCGCCCCAGGCCCCGGCGGACCGGCGGGTGCGGACGGTCGGTGCGGGGTGGGGGGCGACGACAGGCATGGCGACCGCCTTCTGGCTCGAGGGCGACAGGGGTTCCCATCCTCCCGTACACGGGTGGCGTCGTCCGCCTCCGGGGCTGCGGCAAGAGGGTGATCCTGCGTGGGTGTCAGCCTGCCGGAGCAGCGCCCGGGCCGACGGCGCTCACGCCTCCTCGAGCGTCGTCAGGTAGCGGTCCACCTCCTGCGCGGGCATCGGCCGGCCGAGCAGGTAGCCCTGCACCTTGTCGCAGCCCAGGCGGCGGACGACGGAGAGCTGCTCGTCGGTCTCCACGCCCTCGGCGACGGTGGTGAGGCCGAGCTGGTGCGCCAGGCCGACGACGGACGCGATGACCGTCGCGTCGCCGTGCCGTCCGGGCAGCCCTGCCACGAACGCCCGGTCGATCTTGAGCTCGTGCACCTCGAGCCGCGTGAGGTAGGCCAGGGAGGAGAACCCCGTGCCGAAGTCGTCGATCGACAGCCGCACCCCGCGCTCGCGCATGCGGCTGATGAAGCGCCGGGTGACGGCGTCCGCGTCGAGGAGGGCGCTCTCGGTGATCTCCAGCGTGAGCGCCTCGGGCGGGACGTCGTGCCGGCGCAGCGCGTCGGTGACCGCCTCCTCGAGCCGCACGTCGCCCACCTGCACCGGCGAGACGTTGACGGACAGGCCCAGGTCCTCCAGGCCGGGACGGCGCCGCCAGTCGGCCAGAGCCGCCAGCCCGACGTCGAGCGCCCACTCGGTGAGGGGCGCCATGAGGCCGGTCGCCTCCGCGACCGGGATGAACTCGGCGGGGGAGATCATGCTCCGGCCCGCCATGGGCCACCGGCTCAGCGCCTCGAAGCCGCGCAGCGAGCCGTCGGCGAGGAGCACCGGCTGGAAGTGCAGGGCGAGCTCGCCGTGTTCCAGCGCCGGTCGCAGCCCGACCTCGATCTCGACCCGGCGCAGGCTGATGTCGCGCAGCTCGGCGGTGAAGGACGCGGCGGCGTTGCGCCCCCCGTTCTTGGCCCGGTACATGGCGGTGTCCGCGTCGCGCAGCAGCTCCGCGGGCGTCGTGCCGGGCCGGTCGAGGGCGACCCCGGCGCTCGCGGTGACGGTCATGACCCGCTCGTCCAGGACGAAGGGCCGCTGGAACTCCTTGACGACCAGCTCGGCGAGCTCGCCCGCCTCGGTCTCCGTCACCCCCTCGCTGAGGACGACGAACTCGTCGCCACCGAGGCGCGCGACGGTGTCCTCGGGCCGGGCGACGGCCCGCAGGCGTTCCGCCGCCTGCCGCAGCACGCTGTCCCCGCCCGCGTGGCCGACGGAGTCGTTGACGAGCTTGAAGCGGTCCAGGTCCACGAACAGCAGGGCGACCTGGCCGCGGTCGGACTGGGGGCGCGCGAGGCACTGCTCGAGCCGGTCCAGCAGCAGCCCGCGGTTGGGCAGCCCGGTCAGCGGGTCGTGGAGCGCGAGGTGCGCGAGCCGGTCGCGAGCACGGGCCAGCAGCAGCTCCGGCACCGCGTCGGCCAGGGTCTCCGCGGCGTCGACCTCGGCCTGGAGCCAGGGCCGGCTGCGCCCGCGCACCTCCTGGACCCACTCGGCGAAGGACTGCCGGGGTCCCCGCGCGCCCAGGCCCGGGAACCCGGGGACGGGCATGGCCGCGGTCCCCTTGGACTCCTCGGGGTCCCCGCCCCAGCTCACCGTCCGCAGGTACTCCCCGCGGAACCACAGCACGTAGTCGCCCCATCCCGGCGACAGCGGGAGGGCCAGGACGCCGGCGGCCACGGCGGCCAGCGCGTCGCCGTCCGGCAGGAGGGGAAGCAGGTCGTCGCTGACGAACGGGGTCGAGTCGGGCAGCGTGCGCAGGTGGGCCAGCAGCGCGTCGACGGCGGGTCCCGGCGGCACGGTCCCCGTGGCCGCGGTGCGGCCGTCGATGCGGGCGATCGCGCCGTCCGCGTCGACGAGGGCCAGCGGGGACGGGTCGCCCTCCACCAGGGCGTTCGCCGGGCTGTCCGCGGCGGACATGCGTGCCACGAGCTCACCGCCGACGTCCGCGAGCCGCGCCCGCATCGCCGCCCGCTCCTGGTCCTCCTTCGCGACGACCTGCAGCGAGAAGAGCTGGCCCAGGAGCCGGCACGCGGCCTGGACCTGCGCACCGATCCGCTTCGGTGCCGTGTGGTGGCACGCGATCAGGCCCCAGAGCGTCGTCCCGCGCATGAGGGAGATCGTGAGCGTCCCGCCGACGCCCATGGTGCGCAGGTAGGCGAGGTGGAAGGGCGAGACGCCGCGCAGGGAGGCGTGGCTGAGGTCCAGCGGCTCCTCGCCGCCGACGATCGGGACGGGCACGTAGCCGACGTCCGCCACCACCCGCAGGTGGTTCAGCAGGTACAGGCGCCGCGCCTGGGGAGGGATGTCGGCGGCGGGGTAGTGCAGACCGAGGTACGGCTCCAGCCCGGGCAGGCAGGACTCGGCGACGACCTCGCCGTGCTCGTCCGGGTGGAACCGGTAGACCATGACGCGGTCGTACCCCGTCAGCCGGCGCACCTCCTCGGCGGCGGTCTCGCACAGGCCCTGCACCCCACGGCTGCCCTGGAGCGCCTCCATGGCGTGCCGGACGTCCTGGAAGAGCGTCGACATCGACGGGCTCCAGGCGTCTTGCGTCTGCTGCAGCTCCAGGAGCAGCAGCCCCTCGTGGCGGTGCCAGGTCAGCTCGAACGCGCCGGCGGCGACGTGCGCCGGCAGCGGGTCCGCGCCGGACGCGCGGGGGTCGGCCAGGACCTCGCGCAGCCGGTCGAGCAGGTCCCCGTCGAACGCCCGCGCCAGCGGGCCGCCGACGAGCTCTTCCGCGGGCACGCCGAGGTGGACGGCCGTGTTCGCGCTCGCCCGGTGCACCGTGAGGTCGTGCTCGTCCACGGCGAGCAGGACGCCGTGGTCCTGGATCGCCCCCGGGCGGTGGATGGGCTCGACGTCGCAGCCGACCAGCGTCAGGCCGCCGTCGAGGGCGTCGACGGGCTCCGGGGCGGACGTCGCCGCGGACGGCGGACGCCCCGTCGTCGGTCCGGCCGTCATCGCGGCGGCACCTCCGACCGGAGCCAGCCCGCGAAGAGGGCGAAGCCCGCCTCGGCGGCCGCCACCACGTCGTCCGCGGCGTCGGGGCCCAGCCCGTCCAGTGCCGTCCGCAGCGAGCGCCACCGCCCGCCCAGGTCGGGCCCGTCGGCGCCGGTGAAGAACGCGACGGGCAGGTCGGCGCCCAGGCGCCGCAGCGCCCGGCGGGCGATGACCCGGCCACCGAGCGCGGACCCCTCCAGGACGTACAGCCAGCCCAGGGCCTGCGGGAGGTCCCCGAGCACCGGCGGCGTCACCTGGGCCGTGCCGGACCCGTCGTGGGGGCGGCCGAGCACGGCCAGGTCGACGTCGAGGAGCCCCGCCCGCATCCGGGCCGCGACGTCCAGGCCCTCCGTCGCCGACCGGCTCTCCCAGGCCACGAGGGCCTCCTCCAGGGGGACGTAGTAGCCACGGAGCCGCACCAGCAGGCGCGCGTAGGCGTCGCGGCTCGCGAGCCGTTCCTCCAGGGCCAACGCCTGCTCGGCGCGCACGTGCGCCTTGCGGGTGCGCTCGCGCACCGTCTCGGACACGGACGTCGCAAGGGTGCGGGAGCGCCGGACGTGCCCGACCGGCGCGGTCGCTGCTGTGGCCACGTCGGAAAGATCGACGACGGTGGCCGCCGATCAAGGCAGCGAACGGGTGATCCGCGCGCCGGGGTGGGTCAGACCGCCGAGGTGAGCCGCCCGATCATCGCGTGGTGCACGGCGGTGACCAGGGCGCGGTCGTGCGTCACCGCGAAGTCGAACTCCCGGTCCATGTCCGTCCGCGCGTCGCCGTCGTGCTCCCGCGCGACCAGCGCCACGCTCTCGTGGGCGCCGAGGACGCTCACCGTCCACTCCCGGGCCAGAGGGTCGTCCGGGCGCAGGTCGGCGCCGCGGACGCCCGGCGCCGGCTCGCACGGGACGTCCTCGCCCAGGACCGCCACGAACGGCAGGCGCTGCGCCAGCTCGACGTACCGGGACAGGCTGAAGGGGCTGAGGTTGCGGCGGTGCTGGAAGCTCGAGAGCAGGACGGGCGGGACCGGGGCCGCCTCGGCGGTCAGCTCGAGCGTCCGCGTCAGGGGCAGCAGCAGCCGCTTGGGGGCACGCTCGACGCTCCTGACCTGGGCGACGATCTCGAACGGGCTGGCGGTGAGCGCCTGGCCGACCGGCTGCGGGTGCAGCGGGCGCGCCGGCTCCGCGCCGACCCTGCCGGGCTCGTCGGTCGGGCGGCCCCAGAGCCAGCCCTGGCCGAGGGTCGCGCCCAGCACCCGGGCCTTGACCCGGTCCTCGGGGGTCTCGATGCCTTCCGCGACGACCTCCGCCCCTGTCGCCTCGGCGTAGGCCCGGATGGCCCCCGCGATCATGACGGTGGCGGGCCGGGAGGCGTGGCGCAGGAGCCCGAGGTCGAGCTTGACGACCTCCGGGCGGAGGATCGGGATGAAGGCCAGGGACTCCTTCTCCGCACCGACGTCGTCCAGGGCGATCGAGCACCCCGCCCGGCGCAGCTCCTCGGCGCCCGCGAGCACACCGGCCGGGTCCACCGCGAGCGCGCGCTCGGTGATCTCGACGACGACGGACGTGCGGGCCACCAGCGGCCGCAGCGCCTCGACCAGCGCGGCACGGCCCGCGCCTAGCGTGGCCGGCTCGACGTTGATGAACACACTGCCGGTCCCGGACTGCCGCGAGGCCCCGGCGACCGCGGCCGTCACGGCCGCCAGGTCGAGCTCGACGAGCCGGCCGGTGGCCCGCGCCTCGTCGAGCAGGTCCAGCGGCGACTGGCCCGTGCGGGGCCCGTCGCCCCGCATGAGGGCCTCGTTGCCGATCGCCCGGCCGGACGCCAGGTCGACGAGAGGCTGGAAGACGGCCCGGACCTGCCACGCGTCGGGCGTCGACGTCGTCGTCGGCCGACGCTGATCCACGGGGATGGGGGACTCCACGCCGGACGGATCGGGCGCGACCGCCTGATGTTGAGGCGCGGTGCCGAGGCGACCGGGCGAAATAACACGGCCCCTGCGGGCCCTGCGGCTTCCGGTGGGGCGGTCACGGCGGGAGGGGGCGCGCGCGGTGCAGCCCGGTCACCCTCAGGTGACCGGGCTGCACCGGTGGTGGGACGGACTCAGTGCGCGCTCGGCGCCGTCGCCGCCCGGTACTGCCGCCACCCGCCGTGGTGGGTGATCTCCGGGTGCGTCTCGGCCAGCTCGCGTCGGAAGAGGATGCCCGGGACCATCCGGCCGTCCGCCAGCTCGACCGCACCGCGGTACAGGCCCGGCGGCTCCCCCTCGATGACCTTGAGCAGCACCTCCGGCGGCACCTGGTAGAGCTCGCCGTCGATCGCCGCGCCCTCCTCGTCGTCGCCGACCCGGTACATGCCCGGGTGCACGTCGCCGATGGTGTGCACGCGGTACCGCGGCGCCGTCGTCGTCTCCTCCAGGAGCTCGGCGCCGGAGAGGTTGCCGTGCAGCTCCAGGCCCCGCATGAGGGTGCCGTTGACGAAGAGCAGCTCGTCGTCGAGGGCCGCGTCCGTCTCGTGGCGCAGGCTCCAGCCGAAGCCGGCCAGCAGGGCGGCGAGGAACAGGTAGCCGAGGGTCACGCCGGGCGAGGCGTTGATGCCGACCTCGACCGCGTTGATGAGGCCGAAGAAGGACAGCACCGCCGCGATGCCCGCCGTCAGCGCCGCGGCGTACATCCGCCGGTCGATGACGAAGCACGCGATGGCGCCGAGCAGGATGCCGACGAGCACCGCGCCCTGGCCGAGCAGCAGCAGGCCGTCGTAGACGACGCCGTTGGCGATGAGCGTCTCGGTGCCGACCTCGCCGGCGTTGGTGCCCGCGGCGGCCAGCGCGTTGTTGATCTGGCCCGTCGCCCACTCCGCGAGGCTCGGGATGACGGCCAGCACGATCGCCGCGGCGTAGCGGCGCGGGTTGACGTTGAACGCCTGGGCACCGATGACCAGACCGATGTAGAGCAGGACCGGCACGAGCGCCTGCATCGGGAAGATCGCGAGGAAGGTGCCCACGAGCCCGGTGAAGCAGACCACGGCGACGACGACGCCCGTGGCGAGGGAGTAGCCGACGCGGCCGCCGACGGCCTTCCAGCCCGGGTGGCCGATGTAGACGGCCGGCGGGAAGGGGGAGCCGAGGAACGAGCCGACGACGGCGCCGAGGCCGTCCGCCGCGAGGACCTGGCGGGTGGAGTAGCGGTCGCCGGCGGCGGCCGCGGACTCGACGTTGGTCATGCCCTCGGTGAAGTTGTAGATGCCGAGCGGGATCGCGGAGGCCAGGAGCGGGGCGATGTCCTGCAGGCCGGTGACGACGTCCGTCGTCGGGAACGGCAGGTGCAGGGCGAGGTCGCCGAGCGACTGCGCCACGGCGCTGGGCTCGAGGATGCCCGACCAGCCCGCCGCGACGGCGATCCAGGCGATGGCGGTGGAGACGATGACGGCGACGAGGCCGACCGGTGCGTCGAAGGGCATGCGACGTCCGCCGAGCCAGCCGACGAGGATGAACCCGAACGCGACCAGCGCGATCCACGGGGCCTGCCACATCTGCGCCGCGGGGCTCATCGAGATGAACGTGATCGAGATGCCCGCGAGGGCGCCGAGCAGGGCAGCCCGCGGCGTCCACCTCCGGATCCATGGGCCGAGAAGCACCGGCTCCAGCGGATCGCCGACCTGCTCGGCGCAGACCTGCACGACCCGCGCACCCGGCTCTCCCTGGCGCTCGCGCCGGAGGCCCGACGCCTGGTCGCCGCGACGTCCTGAGCCCTCACCCTGTGGGGTCGGCGGTGTCGGAGTGCGGCACGCGGACCCGGATCGAGCGCGGGTGCGCCTCGATCTCGAGCATCCGGGTGGGCTTGCGGTCCCCGCCGTCGACCTCGTAGGGCACCGGCCGCCCGAACTGCAGCACGACGTCGTGGCCCGACGACGTCCGCAGGAACGGGGAGTCCTCCGCGCGGCCGAGCACGGTGCGGGCGACCGCCCGGACCATCTGCAGGGGGCCCTCCGCGGTCACGACGCCCACCTCCAGCACGCCGTCGTCGGGGTCGGAGGAGTCGAAGACCTCGAGGCCGCCGACGCCGCCGGGGACGTTGCCGATGAGCACGGAGGTGCTCTTCCCGCGGAACACCCGCTCGCCGTCGACCTCGACGTCGACGTCGAACGCGTCGAAGCCCGCGTGCTTGACGCCGGTGTAGACGTAGGCGGCGCGGCCGATCTTGTCCTTGAGGCCGCTGCCGGCGTCCCGGACGAGCAGGGCGTCCATCCCGGCACCGGCCACGACCGCGAAGTGCTCCCCGTTGACGGTGCCGGTGTCGAGCACGCGCGTCGCGCCGTCGAGCGCGACGCGTACCGCGTCCTTGGGGCTGTCCGGCACCCGGAGGGCCGAGGCGAGGAGGTTGCTGGTGCCGGCGGGGATGATCGCGAGGTCCACGTCCCTGCCGGCGAGGGCGTCGACGCAGCGCTGGACGGTGCCGTCCCCACCCCAGGCGATGACGACGTCCGCCCCCTCGCGGGCCGCCCGGCGTGCCTTCTTGCGGGCCTTGCGGCTCTTGGGCACCTCGTACCAGAGCGGCGCGTCGACGCCCGCCGCCCGCAGCGCTGCCCGCACCCGACGGCGGTCCTTGTCCCGCACCTTCTTCTTGTGCAGGACGACGGCCACGGTCGGCACGTCCAGCCCTCCGCGCTGCCCCATGTCCCCACCTGCTCCCGGGCACCGGCGCCCACGCCCACTATCCAGCCGATCCGTCCCCGCCGCTGGCCGATCGCGGCCCGGAGAGACGCTTAGGCTCGGTGCTCGTGACCGGCAGCCCTTCGCCCCTCAGCACGACGACCGTCGGCGACGCCGGGGTCCCGGTGGTGTTCCTGCACGGTCTCTTCGGCCAGGGGCGCAACTTCACCCAGATCGCCAAGGACCTCCAGCCGGAGGCGCGGTCGCTGCTCGTCGACCTCCCCAACCACGGCGGCTCGGCCTGGACCGACCGGTTCGACTACGTCGAGGCGGCGGACCTCGTGGCGGAGCACCTGGCGGGCGGCGTCGCCGCCGCGGGTCCGGTGCACGTCGTCGGCCACTCGATGGGGGGCAAGGTCGCGATGGTGCTCGCGCTGCGGCACCCGGACCTGGTGGACCGGCTCGTGGTCGTCGACATCGCCCCGGCGGCCGGCGGGTCGCTCGGGGAGTTCGAGCACCTCCTGGACAGCCTCGCGGCCCTGGACCTGTCGACCGTCACGCGCCGCTCGGAGGCCGACGAGCAGCTCGCCGAGCACGTCCACGACGCCCGGGTGCGCGGCTTCCTCCTGCAGAACCTGCGTCCGGACGGCGGCACCTTCCGCTGGCGGGCCAACCTGGAGCTGCTGCGCCGCGAGCTGTCCACGATCGGTGGCTTCCCCGACCTGGGCGACGCGACCTTCGACCACCCGGTCCTGTGGCTCGCCGGGGAGCGGTCCGACTACGTCCGGCCCGAGCACGGACCGACCATGCGCCGCCTCTTCCCGCGGACCACCCTCGTCACCGTGAAGGGCGCGGGGCACTGGGTGCACTCCGAGCAGCCCGACGTGTTCGTCACGGCGCTGCGGACGTTCCTCCTCGCACCGGGCTGACCGCGGCCGACCCGCGCAGTCGCGCCCGCCGCGGTGCCGGATCCGTCCCGATCCACCCCGTCTGGATGATCCGCCCGAGAAACGATCAATCCCCGGGCGAGCGTGCCGAACATTGCACCAAGGGGATGACGGGACGGTGCGAGAAGGGCGAGCTGCTGTGCGATCCGAACTCGCAGGGGAGAAGTCTGCGGTGGCGCCCCCGGCGCTCCTCCGCTCCCTGGGCATGCTCGGACTCATGGTCCTGGCGCTCCTCGTCGGCCGAGCCATGCGCGTGCCGGGGACGGACTTCTCGCTGCTCTGGCCCGCGGTCGGGGTGGCGGTGTGGTGGATGCTGGGGCGGCGCCCGATGCGCGTGCATGCCCTGGACGCCACCCTCCTCGTCCTCGCCGGGACCGCGGTCAACCTGGCGACCGGGGCACCTGCTGCCGTGGCGGTCACCTTCGCCTTCATCAACCTGGTGCACGGCGTCCTGGGCGCGGTGGTCCTGCACCGGACCGGGGTCGTGCGCCGGGGGCTGACCGGCGTGGGCGGCGTGGCGGCCGTCCTCGGCACGGCGGTGGCCGCCGGGGTGGTGAGCGGTGCCCTCTCGGCCGCCGCCGGCGCCCTGCTCTACGGCTCGGACCCGTTGGCCACACTGAAGATGATCACCCTGCGCAACGTCGCGGGCACGTTCCTGCCGCTCCTGGTCGTGCTGGCGATCCTGCGTCCCCGGCGGTTCCGGGAGCTCCTGGGCGGGGACCGTCGCGGCGAGTGGGTCGCCGCCATCGCTGCCGGGTCGCTGGCGTACGCCGTCGTCTTCGGGATCCTGCCGGGCATCCCCATGGCCTTCTCGGTCATGCCCCTCTTCGTGTGGTTCGGGGTGCGCCTGGGGCTCGCGCGCACCGTGGCGCTCACGGCGGCCCTGGGGATGGCCAGCACGGTGCTCACGGTGGGCGGGCAGGGCACGTTCTCCTCCGTCGAGTCACCCATGATCCGGTCCGGCGTGATGCAGGGCTTCCTCGTCGTCAGCATGCTGGCCGGGGCGTCGCTCGCCGCGTCGCAGGAGTCGAGGAACCGGGCGGCGGCGGCCCTGGCGGAGGCGAAGGCGACCATGACCGCGCTCATCGACGCGGCCCTGGTCGGCAACAGCGTCGTGATCGTCGAGGGCGAGCACGTCGGGCGGCTCGTCCTGCCCAACCCGTCCCTCCAGCGGCTGCTGCGCACCCCACCGCTTCCCCTGCCCGGCGCGGCCAGGGCCGTGGAGGAGGCGACCTGCTGGCTGTCGTACCTGTTCCCCGAGGACGTGCCCCGCGTGCGGGCCGTGCTGGACGACATCGCGTCCGGGAGCATCACGGAGTGGTCCGGGGAGCTGCCGCACCGCCGGTCCGACGCCTCGATCGTGTGGGCGCAGGTCCACCTCTCGGTCCTGCCCTCGGGTCTCGCGCCGTCCGGTGCGCCGGGTGCCGAGTGGCTCGTGGACGGGACCGACGAGGCCGTCGACGACGCGCCGCCGGCTGCGCACAAGGCCGCCGTCGTGCAGTTCCTGGACGTCACGGCCCGTCGGGACGCCGAGGAGCAGCTCACGCATCTCGCCCTCCACGACGGGCTGACGGGGCTGCCGAACCGGGTGCTCCTCCGGGACCGGATCGAGCTCGCCCTGGCCGCGTCGGAGCGGTCGGGGACGTACGTCGCCCTGGTCTTCCTGGACCTCGACCACTTCAAGTCCGTCAACGACTCGCTCGGCCACGACGCGGGCGACCTGGTCCTGGCGGAGGTCGCGCGGCGCCTGGCCCGCGTGGTGCGTCCCACCGACACCATCGCCCGCATCGGCGGCGACGAGTTCGTCGCGTGCTACCCCGAGGTGCCGGGACGGGAGGAGGCCGAGGTCCTCGCCGAGCGGCTGCTCGCGGCCGTCACCGAGCCGGTGTGGCTGGGCGACCGGTTCGTCCCCGTCGCCGCGAGCGCGGGGCTCACCCTGTCCGGGTACGGCGACGACGCCCCCACGCTGCTGCGGCAGAGCGACGCCGCCATGTACGCGGCGAAGCGGGCCGGCCGGGGACGGGTCGCGTCGTTCGACCAGGCGCTCGAGGCGCGGGCGAACCGGCACCTGACCCTCTCGGGCGAGCTGCGCGAGGCGCTGGCGAAGGACCAGTTCGTCCTGCACTACCAGCCCATCGTGGACGTGGCCACCGGCGCCGTGACCGCGTGCGAGGCGCTGGTGCGCTGGCAGCACCCGCACCGGGGTCTGCTCGCCCCCGGCGACTGGCTGGACGTCGCGGAGGAGAGCGACCTCATCGTGCAGCTGGGGGAGTGGGTGCTGCGCCGGGCCACGCAGGACATGGCCACGGTGGCGGAGACCATCCGGCCGCTGAAGGTGCACGTCAACGTCAGCGGCCGTCAGCTGGCCCGCCCGGGACTGGTGCGTCAGGTGGCCACGGCGCTGTCCGACAGCCGGCTGCCCGCCCACCTGGTGGTCCTGGAGCTGACCGAGACCCACCTGCTGGAGATCCACGGGAGCCTGCTCAACGACCTCGGGCGGCTGCGGCAGATCGGCGTGGAGCTGTCCGTCGACGACTTCGGCACCGGCTTCAGCTCCCTGACCCAGCTGGTCAAGCTGCCGATCGACTCCGTGAAGATCGACCGCAGCTTCGTCTCCGGTGCCGCCGCGGACCCCAAGGCCGGGGCTGTCGTCCGCGGCGTCCTGGGCATGGCGAACGCGCTCGGGCTCGCCGTCGTCGCCGAGGGCGTGGAGACGCCCGCGCAGGCGGCGTTCCTCGAGCGGATCGGCTGCCCGTCGGCCCAGGGCTTCCTGTGGTCGCCGGCGGTGGACCTCCAGCGCCTCCGGGCCCTGCTCGCGGACGGCACGCGGCTCGTCCCGCTGTGAGGCGGGCCGGCTGAGCCCCCGCGTCGCCGGGCCGGCCCGGCCGGCCTAGGGCCCGTCGTGCGAGTGACCGTGCTCGTGCGGGTGCTCGTGCGGGTGGTCGTGCTCGTGCTGGTCGGAGTGCTCGTGCGGGTGGTGGTGGTGCTCGTGCGGCGTGCTGCCGGCGTGGTCGGCACCGTCCGGCACGTCGCCGACGACGACGCGCACCACGTTGGCCCGGCCCGGCACGTCCTTCGTCCCCGCGCCCACGCCGTAGGTCGTCACGCGCATCCGGGGCAGCGGCCCGCTGCGGTGCGCGAGCGAGGTGACCAGCGCGACGCCCGTCGGCGTCGCGAGCTCGCCCTCGCCCCCGGCCAGGACGTCCCAGCCGGGGACGAGCGCCAGCACGGCCGGCGGCGGCACGGGGAGGGTCCCGTGGTGGGCCCGGACGGTGCCCGACCCGAGCGCGACCGGCGAGACGACGACCTCGTGCACGTCGAGCGCGACCACGCCCGCGCACGTGCCGACGACGTCGGCGACCGCGTCCAGCGCCCCCACCTCGTGGAAGTGGACGTCCTGCGCGGGCACGCCGTGCACGCGACCCTCCGCCTCGGCGAGCCGCGCGAAGGTGCGCAGGGCGAGGTCCCGGACGTCGTCGGCCAGCGGTGCCGCGGCGAGCAGCTCCCGCACGTCGGCCCACGTCCGGTGCGGCGGGTCCGCGACGAGCACCTCGACGTCCACCTTCGCCGCGCGCAGGCCGGCCCGGACGACGTCGCCGTGCACGAGGCGGACCGAGCCGGGCAGGACGGCGTCGACGGCCTCCTGGAGCCGGGCGAGGGGCACGCCGGCGTCGACGAGGGCGCCGAGGAGCATGTCCCCGGCCACGCCCGCCGACGCGTCGATCCAGAGGGCGCGCCGCGTCACGGCGCGGGCTGGGTGCGCAGGCGGTGCAGGACCTCCCCGGCCTGCGGGACGACGAGCGTGCCGGGGTCCTGGGCCCAGGCCTCGGCGTCGACCTCCGCGGGGTCGAGGTAGTCCAGGTTCACCGACCGCACGACGTCCTCGGGGATGCCGGTCGCGAGCGTCACGGTGACGCGGCAGCGCTCGCCGTGCTCGTGGTCGTAGGTGCCCGCCCCGCGCAGGTGGGTCGAGTGCGCCAGGTCCCCCCAGGGGGTGTCCTTGAAGCGGTCCCACTGCTTCACGAAGTAGTCGCGGCAGTGGTAGCCGATCCGTGCGATCTCGGGGTGCATCACCGAGATCTCGGTGATGTGCGGCGCGTAGAGGACGACCTGCCCGCCGTCGGCGACGACGGGCTCGACCTTGTAGAAGCCCTTGGCCCCGGTCCACATGTCCTCGTACTTCTCGGGCACGAGGGACAGGACGCGCCGCACCGGCGCGTCGAGGTACCGCACGTGCGTCTCGGCGGAGACGTCGGCCGCGGCGGCCCACGCCTGCTCCGGCCGACCGAACGCGGCGGCGTGCAGCTCACCGCTGCCGGACCGGACCACGAGGCACAGCGCGTACCGGTCGCCGGGGACCAGCGAGGCCGCCTCGTCGATGAGCGCGCGCACCGGGGTGATGCCCCGCGTGCCGATGATCTCCACGCTGGAGATGAGCGCGCCGAGCCAGTGGGAGACGTTGATGACGTCCTTGGCGGAGATCCCGGGGAACAGGTACTTGTTCCCGCCGGAGAAGCCCACTACCTCGTGCGGGAACACCGGCCCCACGATGAGCGTGGCGTCGTGCTCGACGACGGCGCGGTTGATCCGGACGTCGACGGGACGGACCAGGCGGCCCTCCGACAGCTCGCCGAGGCGCTCGGCGGCGATCGTGCCGACGGAGACGAACGTGTCCTCGTCCCACCACTCGTGGTTGAGGACCTGCATGCCGGGGTACGTGTCCTCCAGCGCGCCCTCCGCGTAGCCGAGGTGGCGCGCGAGGTCGGCGTCGCTCATGGCCTGGTGCGTCCCCAGCGCCACGAGGACGGTGAGCCGGGTGACCCGGTCCCGGACCGCGGCGTGCAGGGTCCTCAGGAGGAAGGGCAGGGGGCAGCTGCGGGTGCCGTCCGGGACGACGACGCACAGGCTCCGGCCGTCGAGGGGCACCCCGGCGAGCTGCTCCTCGACGAAGGAGCGGACGGCGGCGTCGTCGAGGACGACGGCGGGGCCACCCACCACGGCCGCGGGCGAGGGAGCGTTCATGGGTTCACTCTCTGCGGGGCGCGCGCGGGGTGCAAGGGACTGCGGCAACAGGTGGCAACCGGTTGTCGTCCGACGGCGTCGAGGGCTTGACTCGAGAGCGACGTGCGGCCGACCGCCGCAGACCCCCAGACCCAGGAGACCACGTGGTCCAGGCAGCGGTGAGCCAGGCCGGGGCGCTGGACGCCTTCGTCCCGCGGCACGACTTCTTCGTCGGCGTCGACTCGGACGGCTGCGCGTTCGACGCGATGGAGATCAAGCACAAGGAGTGCTTCACCCCGAGCACCATCAAGCACTGGCGGCTCCAGGCGGTGTCCTCGGCGGCCCGCGAGACGGCGGAGTTCGTCAACCTCTACTCGACCCACCGCGGGCTGAACCGGTGGCGCGCCCTGGTGGAGGTCTTCGACCTCCTGCGCGAGCGGCCGGAGCCGGCCCGCCGGGGCGTGCAGGTGCCCTCCGGCGACGCGCTGCGGGCGTTCATCGCCTCGGGCCTGCCCCTGAGCAACGCGGGGCTGCGCGCCTACGCCGCGGAGCACCCCGACCCCGAGCTCGAGCAGGCCCTGCGGTGGACCGAGGGCGTCGACGCCGCGATCGCGGACATGGTCACGGGCGTGCCGCCGTTCGCGGGCGTCCGGGAGACGCTCGCCCGCGCCCGCGAGGCCGCCGACGTGATGGTCGTCTCCGCGACCCCCGTCGAGGCGCTCGAGCGCGAGTGGGGCGAGCACGGCCTCGCCGCGTTCGTCGACCTCATCGCCGGCCAGGAGATGGGCACCAAGGAGGACCACCTCCGCCACGCCGCCGTCGGCCGCTACGACGCGGACCGGGTGCTCCTCGTCGGCGACGCCCCGGGCGACCGCGCGGCAGCGCAGACCGCGGGCGTGCAGTTCTACCCGATCGTCCCCGGGCGGGAGGACGAGTCCTGGCTCCGTCTGCACGACGAGGCCCTCGACCGGTTCTTCTCCGGCACCTACGCCGGCAGCTACGCCGACGCGCTCGCGGCGGAGTTCGCCGCGGTGCTGCCGTCGACGCCCCCGTGGCAGCAGCGCTGACCACCCACCCCGAGCACCAGCAGAAGGAGTCACACGTGGGTACCACCGTCGACCTGAGGGCCCTGCCCTACGGGCTGTCCGACGAGGGCGTCGCCTGGGTCGAGGAGACCCTCGCCTCGATGAGCGTCGAGGAGAAGGTGGGGCAGCTCTTCTTCAACCTGTTCCACTTCGGCGGCGACGCCTTCGGCGGGAACACGCTGACCAACGAGGAGATCCTCGCCCGGTACCACATCGGGGGGGCGCGCTACCACGGCGGCAGCGGCGAGCAGGTCCAGGGCCTCATCAACGACCTCCAGCGCGCGAGCCGGATCCCGCTGCTCGTGGCCGCGAACACCGAGTCGGGTGGCAACGGGGCGTGCGCCGAGGGCACGTACATCGCCACCGGCGCCCAGTGCGCGGCCAGCGGCGGCGAGGAGGTCCCGTTCCGGACCGGCCTCGTCTCGGCCCGCGAGGCCGGGGCGCTGGGGGTGAACGTCGTCTTCGCGCCGATCGTGGACATCCTCCAGAACTGGCGCAACACCATCGTCAACACCCGGGCGCACGGCACGACGGCCGACGACGTCATCCGGTCCACGGGCGCCAAGGTCCGCGGCCTCCGCGCCGAGTCGGACATGATCGTGTGCATCAAGCACTTCCCCGGGGACGGCACCGAGGAGCGCGACCAGCACCTCGTGCTCGGCGTCAACGAGCTGCAGCCGCAGGAGTGGGACGAGTCGTTCGGGCGGGTGTACCGGCACCACATCGACGAGGGTGTCGAGATGATCATGGCGGGGCACATCGCGCTCCCGCACTACCAGAAGCTGCTCGACCCGAGCCTGGAGGACGCCGACATCCTCCCCGCCACCCTCGCGCCGGAGCTGCTCCAGGACCTGCTCAAGACGCGCCTCGGGTACAACGGGCTCGTCGTCACCGACGCCAGCCACATGCTCGGCATGACGGCGGCCATGCGACGCCAGGACTACGTGCCCCGGGCCATCGCGGCCGGCTGCGACATGTTCCTCTTCTTCAACGACATCGCCGAGGACTTCGGGTTCATGCTCGACGGCGTCCGCGACGGGGTCATCACTCCCGAACGGCTCGACGACGCCGTCCGGCGCGTGCTCGGGCTCAAGGCGAAGGTCGACCTCGTCGGCAAGCGCGAGCGCGGCGAGCTGGAGAAGGGGGCGACGGACCTCGAGGTCATCGGGTGCGAGGAGCACCTGCGCTGGCGTGCCGAGGCCGCCGACGCCTCGATCACGCTGGTCAAGAACACCCTGGACCAGCTGCCGATCCGGCCCGAGACGCACCGGCGGATCCGGCTGTACTACCTGTCCCAGGAGAGCGACGGCATCTACGCGGCCGGCGAGGGGACCCTCGGCACGCTCGTGGCCGAGCTGGAGGGCCGCGGTTTCGAGGTGACCGTCAACGACGGCGCCTCGCGCGTCAAGGGCCCGACGCTGGCGTACCGCGACGAGGTCGACGCCGCGCTGGTCGTGGCCAACGTGGTCGGCTACGCCGGGGAGAACAACTACCGGATCCGGTGGAAGGTCGCCATGAGCACCGACGTGCCCTGGTACGTCCACGAGGTGCCCACGGTGATGGTGTCGCTCAACTACACGACGCACCTGCACGACGCGACCATGGTCAAGGCGTACATCAACGCGTACCACGACAACCCCGAGGCGATCCGTCAGGTCGTCGACAAGATCATGGGGGAGTCGCCGTTCAAGGGCCGCTACGACGAGCACGTGTGGACCGAGAAGTGGCAGGCGCGGCTGTAGCGAGGACCTCCTCCCGGGGGCGATGAGCTGAGGTGCACGAGGGGCACGGCCAGGTGGCCGTGCCCCTTTTGCGCACCCCGGGGGCCGCCTGTCAACCCCTCCCAGGGCAACTCTTGGCAACCGGTTGCTCCTCGTTCCCGCCCGAGGGGACCTTAGTCACACCCACCGGAGGGCGTCCCCCCTCCGACCCCCCGGGGTAAGGCAGGACCTCCCCCCGTCCCGCACGGCGGGCCAGACAGAAGGAACCGACGATGAAGTCACTCAGGACCCTCGCGCCCGCGGCTGTCGCCGCGGCCGTGGCCCTCACGCTCACCGCGTGCGGAGGCGGCTCCGCGGCCCCCTCCACGGACACCCAGGACGGCCAGGAGGCCGAGGCCACCGAGGACGGCACCCCCGCCCGCGGCGGCACCCTCACCCTCGGCATCCTCCAGGAGCCGGCCTCCTGGGACCCGGCGCAGGCCCACGTGGGGCACATGCTGCAGCCGTTCCAGGCCGCCTACGACACCCTCCTGCTGCGTGAGCCGGACGGGACCCTCGCGCCGATGCTCGCCTCGGAGTGGGGCTACACCGACGACACGAAGACGGTGCTCTCGCTGGAGCTCCGCACCGACGTGACGTTCTCCGACGGCGCGCCGTTCGACGCGGACGCCGTGGTCGCCAACATCGAGCACTTCAAGGTCGACAACGGGCGTCAGGCGGCGCAGGCCGCCGCCATCGAGACGGTGACCGCGGTGGACGCCGACACGGTCGAGATCGCCCTGTCCGCTCCCGACCCGGCGCTGGAGTACTACCTCAGCCAGGCCCTCGGTCTCATGGGCTCGCCGGCCTCGCTCGGCACCGACGAGATGGACCGCCTCCCGGTCGGGACCGGCCCGTACGTCATGGTCGCGGACCAGTCGGTCGTCGGCTCCCAGTACGTCTTCACCGCGCGGGAGGACTACTGGAACCCCGAGCTGCAGCGCTGGGACCAGATCACGATGAAGTTCCTCGCCGACGTGACGTCGCGGGTGAACGCCCTCGTCTCGGGCGAGGTCGACGCGGCCCTGCTCGACGCGACCACGTACCAGCAGGCCGAGGCGGCCGGCAAGGCGCTCCTCGAGTACGGCACGGACTGGCAGGGCCTGCTCCTCATGGACCGTGACGGCGCCGTGAACGAGGCGCTCGCCGACGTCCGGGTGCGCCAGGCGATCAACCACGCCTTCGACCGTGAGGCGATGCTGGCCCAGGTCGGCGGCGGCAAGGGCGAGGTGACGAGCCAGGTGTTCGGCACGGCGACCGAGGGCTACGACCCCGAGCTCGACGACTACTACGCCTACGACCCGGAGAAGGCCATGGAGCTCCTGGCCGAGGCGGGCTACGAGGACGGCCTGACCATCGAGATGCCGGTCCTCACCCCCGGCGCCGAGACGATCATGACCTTCGTCACGCAGCAGCTCGCCGACGTCGGCATCACCGTCGAGCAGACGTCCGCCCCGGCGGCCGACTACGTCGCCAACCTCGGCCAGGGCAAGTGGGGCGCCGCCTGGTTCAGCCTCTTCCAGGGCCCGGACTGGGTCGCCGTGCAGCAGATCATCTCCACCAACGCGCTCTACAACCCCTTCGACTCGGCCACCCCCGAGATCGAGGCGGCGATCGAGGTGCTGCGCGCCGGCGGTGACGACTCCGCGGAGGCGGCTGCCGAGATCAACCGGATCGTCACGGAGAACGCGTGGTTCGCGCCGTGGTTCCGGCCCAGCCAGCTCTACTTCCACGACCCGGCCAAGGTCGCGGTGGAGCCGCAGATCCAGATGGCCGTGCCGTCGATCTACAACTACGCACCGGCCTCCTGAGCCGAACGGGTGGGGCGAGGTCGGTAGACCTCGCCCCACCCACCCACCCCCTCC
>NZ_AXCW01000011.1 GCF_000603945.1 Actinotalea ferrariae CF5-4
GGAGCCCCGCATGCTCGTCATGATCGCCAGGCGTCTGGCCTCGGGTGTCGTCGTCCTCGTCACCGTCGCCGTGCTCGCCTTCACCATGCTCTACATGAACTCGGGCAACGTCGCCCGGAACATCCTGGGCGACCAGGCCACCGACGAGGCGGTCGCGCTCAAGCAGGCCCAGCTCGGGCTGGACCAGCCGCTGCTGTCCCGCCTCGGTGACTGGTTCGCCGGCGCTGCCCGTGGCGAGCTGGGCAAGTCCTGGTTCACCAACGAGGCGGTCATCGACGCGATCGCCTCCAAGCTCCCCGTCACGCTCGCCATGGTCGGCATCGCCATCCTGCTCATCGCCGTCGTCGCCACCTGGCTCGGCGTCACCGCCGCGGTGCGTCGCGGCTGGGTCGACCGGTTCGTCCAGGTGCTGGCCGTGACCGGCAACTCGGTCCCCGGCTTCATCATCGGCGTGCTGCTCGCGTGGGCGTTCGCCATCCAGCTCGGCCTGTTCCCGGCGATCTCGACCATCGCCCCGGGCGCCGGTGCCTCGGCGTGGGCGATGTCGCTGACGCTGCCGATCATCGCCCTGGTGATCAACGGCGTCGCGAGCGCCGCCCAGCAGATCCGCAGCGCGTACATCCGCCAGCTCGAGATGGACTACGTGCGGACGCTGCGCAGCCGCGGGATCAGCGAGGGCGAGATCCTCGTCAAGCACGTCCTGCGGTCCGCGGCGCCGGCCGGCCTGACCGTGCTCAGCCTGCAGTTCATCGGCCTCCTCGGTGGTGTGGTCATCATCGAGTCGATCTTCGCCATCCCCGGCCTGGGCCGGCTGGCGGTCACCGCCACGACCCAGAGCGACCTGCCGCTCGTCATGGGCGTGGTCATCTACACGGTGCTCATCGTCATCGTGGTCAACCTCGCCGTGGACATCATCAACGGCTGGCTCAACCCGAAGGTGCGTGTGTCATGAGCGAGGCGCAGACCCTCACCACCCCCGACCCCGTCGGGGGCGCGGCGGCCCCGGTCGGCCAGACGGGCACCGTCTCGCGGGCGTCGGCCTGGCGCCGGCTGCTGAAGAACCCGATGGGCGTCGCCGCCATCGTGCTCCTCGGGCTCGCGGGGCTGGCGGCGATCCTCGCCGACGTCCTCGCCCCGTTCGACCCGAACTTCGCGGACCTCACCGCGGTCCTGCTCCCGCCGGGCGGCGAGCACCTGCTCGGCACCGACTCGGCGGGCCGTGACATCGCCTCGCGGCTCCTGTTCGGCGCCCGTGTCACGTTGCTCTCGGCCGCCCTGGCCGCCGGCGTCGCGATCGCCATCGGCCTGCCGTCCGGCCTCGTCGCCGGCTACTACGGCTCCTGGTTCGACGGCCTGTCGAACTGGTCCACCAACATCCTCATGGCGCTCCCCTCGATGATCGTCCTGCTGGCGGTCCGCGCCGCCATCGGCCCCTCGACCTGGGTCTCGATGATCGTCTTCGGCGTGCTGCTCAGCCCCGGCTACTTCCGGCTGACCCGCACCGCCGTGCAGTCCGTCCGCGACGAGCTCTACGTGGACGCGGCGCGCGTCTCGGGCCTGTCCGACCTGCGGATCATCGGCCGGCACATCTTCACCGTCGTCCGGGCGCCGATCATCATCCAGACCGCGATGGTCTGCGGCATCGCGATCTCCATCCAGTCGGCGCTCGAGTTCCTCGGGCTGGGCGACCCGACCGTCCCCACCTGGGGCGTCATGGTCAGCGACGGCTTCCGGAACATCTACCGCGAGCCGCTCAACCTGCTGTGGCCCACGATCGCGATCTCGGTCGTCATCGGTGCGTTCGTGCTGCTCGGCAACGCGCTGCGCGACTCCCTGGAGGACCTGGAGAAGACCAAGGAGAAGCGGACCAAGCCGGCTCGCCGCGCCAAGGTCGCCCCCGTCGAGGTGGGCACCGAGCACCACCTGCTCAAGGTCACCGACCTCGCCGTCGCCTACCCGCAGCCGGGTGGCGGTCGCAAGACGGTCGTGGACGGCGTGTCCTTCCACGTGGACCGCAACGAGGTCGTCGGGATCGTCGGGGAGTCCGGGTCGGGCAAGTCCCAGACGGCGTTCTCGATCCTGGGCCTGCTGCCGGACAACGCGATCATCGCCGGCGGCGCCATCCAGTTCGACGGGTCCTACCTCGTCGCCCCCGGTGAGGACGGGGTCAGCCAGGGGCGGCTCGCGCCCCTGCGCGGCAAGCGCCTGGCCTACATCCCGCAGGAGCCGATGAGCAACCTCGACCCGGCGTTCACCATCGGGTCCCATCTCGCCCGGCCCATGCAGAAGGTGCTCGGCCTGTCCAAGGAGGCGGCCCGGGCCCGGGCCCTGGAGCTGCTGGCCAGCGTCGGCATCCCCGACCCGGCCCGCACGGCGAAGGCGTACCCGCACGAGATCTCCGGCGGCATGGCGCAGCGTGTGCTCATCGCCGGCGCGATCTCCTGCGACCCGGACCTGATCATCGCCGACGAGCCGACCACCGCGCTGGACGTCACCGTCCAGGCCGAGGTGCTCGACGTGCTCCGCGGCCTGCAGGCCCGGCTGGGGATGGGGATGATCCTCGTCACCCACAACTTCGGGGTCGTGGCGGACATCTGCGACCGCGTGGTCGTCATGCAGAACGGCCGGCTGGTCGAGCAGGGCGACGTCCGCACCATCCTGCGCTCCCCGAGCCACCCGTACACCCGCATGCTCCTGTCCTCGATGCTCGAGGGCAAGGAGCCCATGACCCGCCTGCTGGGCGCCGCCCCGGAGGCCCTGGAGGTGGCACGATGACCGCGCCCGACCTGCTCACCGTGGACGACCTCGTCGTCGAGTACCCCGGAAAGGGCCTGCTCGCCAAGCCGTTCCGCGTCCTGCACGGCGTCTCCGTCCGCATCGCCCCAGGGGAGACCCTGGGCCTGGTGGGGGAGTCCGGCTCCGGCAAGACGACCCTCGGCCGGGCGGTGCTGGGGCTCGCACCCGTCACCGCCGGCCGCGTCACCTTCCTGGGCAAGGACATCAGCCACGCGTCCCGGCGCGACCGCCGGGCCCTGAGCCAGGACCTCCAGGTCGTGTTCCAGGACCCGTACACGTCGCTCAACCCCTCGCTGACCGTGGGCGACATCCTCGCGGAGCCGCTCGGGATCCAGGGCGTGACGGGTGCCGACGCCCGCAAGCGGGTGAAGGAGCTCCTCGACCGCGTGCACATGCCCCAGGACGCGATGGGGCGCCTGCCCCGGGAGTTCTCCGGCGGCCAGCGCCAGCGCATCGCCATCGCGCGGGCCCTGGCCCTGCGTCCGAAGCTCATCGTGTGCGACGAGCCCGTCAGCGCGCTCGACCTGTCGACGCAGGCGCGCGTCCTGGACCTCCTCCTGGAGATCCAGGAGGCGACCGGAGTGTCCTACCTCTTCGTCTCGCACGACCTGGACGTGGTGCGGCACGTGAGCCACCGCGTCGCCGTCCTCTACAAGGGCGAGATCGTGGAGCAGGGCCCCGCGCAGAAGGTCACGCAGGACCCGGACCACCCCTACACGCGGCGGCTGCTGCTCGCCTCGCCGGTCCCCGACCCCGACCGTCAGGCGGAGCGGCGCGCCGCCCGGCTGGCCGAGGTCGGTGCGGGCGTCTGACTCGCCCCGGACGTGTCCCTGCAGACGGTTGCCCCGGTCGCTGCGCCGATCGGGGCAACCGGTTGCCGCGGCGCGTCGCGGCTTCCTAGGTTGGGTCCATGACCAGCGGTGACGGGACGCGGAAGTCGCAGCCGACGATCTACGACGTCGCGCGCCTCGCGGGCGTCGCCCCCTCGACCGTGTCCCGGGCGTTCGCCCGGCCCGGTCGGGTCAACGCGGACACCGCGCAGCGGATCCGGGAGGCGGCCGCGCAGCTCGGTTACCGCGCGAACCCCGTGGCGCGGGCGCTCTCGACCTCCCGCACGCGGATGATCGCGCTGATGATCTCCGACGTCACCAACCCGTACTACTCCGAGCTCATCCGTGGGGCGCAGCTCGCCGCGTCCCAGGAGGAGTACACGGTCCTGCTCACCGACGCGCGCGAGTCCGACGTCGTCGAGCGCGAGTCGCTCGAGCGCGTCCTGCCCGTGGTCGAGGGCATCGTCATCGGCAGCTCCCGGATGTCCGACTCGACCCTGCGCGTCATCGCCAAGCAGACGCCGATGATCGTCCTCAACCGGCACCTCGCGGGGATCCCCAGCGTGGTCACCGACAACCCGCGCGGCGTGCGCCGCGCCGTCGAGCACCTGGGCGAGCTCGGGCACGAGCACATCACCTACGTCGCGGGCCCCGAGGCCTCCTGGGCGGACGGGATGCGGTGGCGAGCCCTGCGCGAGGCGGGCCACGAGCTGCACCTGCACACCCGCCGGGTCGGGCCCGTCGCCCCGACCCTCCAGGGCGGGCGGGACGCCCGCGCGCTCCTGCGCCCCCACCTGCCGACGGCAGTGATCTGCTACAACGACCTCGTCGCCATCGGCCTCATGCGCACCCTCACCGCGGAGGGCGTCCGCATCCCCGACGACGTCAGCGTCGTGGGGTTCGACAACATCCTTCCCGCCGAGCTCGTCTCGCCCGGGCTGACGACGGTCGCCTCGCCCCTGCGGACGCTCGGCTCGACCGCGGTCGGCAACCTCCTCGCGATCATCCGGGGTGCCCTGCACACCACGGACAAGCCCTTCGTGCTGCCCACGCGGCTCGTGGTCCGGGAGTCGACGGGCCGCACGGCCCGCCGCTGAGGCAACTACTGGCAACCGATTGCCGCCGTCGTCCCGCCCTGCGGACGATGGCGGCATGGCACAGCTCGACCTCCACCCCGACCGACTCCTCCCGACCGAGCCCGGCGTCCGGGCCGTGGCCCGGGAGGTCTACGCGGCGGTGAAGGACCTGCCGATCGTCTCCCCGCACGGCCACGTGCCGGCGGGGTGGCTCGCCGACGACGTCGCGTTCGCGGACCCGACCTCCCTGCTCATCACGCCGGACCACTACGTGACGCGCCTGCTCCACGCCCACGGGGTGGCGCTGTCTGACCTCGGCGTGGGCCGCGACGACATGGACGCCGCTGCCAGCCGGGCCGCCTTCCGCACGCTGTGCGCGCACTGGCCCGCCTACCGGGGGACCGTGGTGAAGACCTGGTTCGAGGCGGAGCTGGTCGAGGTCTTCGGGGTCGACGTCGTCCCCTCCGCGCAGACCGCGGACGCGATCTACGACCGCATCACCGAGCAGCTGGCCACCCCGCAGTTCCGGGCCCGGGCCCTGTACGAGCGCTTCGGCATCGAGGTGCTCGCCACGACCGACGACCCGTGCGACGACCTCGCCGACCACCGGCGCCTGGCCGAGGACCCGGCGTGGTCCGGGCGCGTCATCCCGACCTTCCGCCCGGACCGCTACCTCGAGCCGGCGGCCGAGGGCTGGAACGCAGCGATCGACCTCCTGGGCCGCACGGCCGGTACCGACGTGGACCACTACTCCGGCTGGGTCGAGGCGATGGAGGCGCGGCGCGCCTACTTCCGGGAGCACGGCGCCACCTCGACCGACCACTCCCACCGTGACGTCCGGGCCGAGCCGCTCGATCGTGCCGTCGCCGAGGAGCTGTACCTGCGGGCGCGCAAGGGCGACATCACGCCGGACGAAGGCGACACCCTGCGCCGCGACCTCGTGTTCCAGATGGCGCGCATGGCCGCGGACGACGGCCTGGTCATGACGCTGCACCCGGCCGTCGCCCGCAACCACCACGGACCGAGCCACCGCGCGTACGGCGCGGACGTCGGCGCGGACATCCCCACGCAGGTCGAGTTCACGCGCTCCCTGCAGCCGGTGCTCGAGGCGTTCGGCACCCACCCGGGCTTCCAGATCGTCCTGTTCACCATCGACGAGACGGTCTACTCCCGCGAGCTCGCGCCGCTGGCCGGTTTCTACCCGTCGGTCTACATCGGCGCCCCGTGGTGGTTCATCGACGCCCCTGACGCGATGCAGCGCTTCCGGGCGGCGGTGACGGAGACCGCAGGGTTCGCCCGGACCTCCGGCTTCATCGACGACACCCGCGCGTTCCTGTCGATCCCCGCCCGGCACGACGTCAGCCGCCGTGTCGACGCCGGGTTCCTCGCCCGCCTCGTGGCCGAGCACCGGCTCACCACCGACGAGGCGATCGCGACGGCCCACGACCTCGTCCTCACGAACCCGAAGCGAGCGTTCCGACTGTGACCACCTCCGACACCCGCCCCGCCGTCCGCCTGTCCCGCGTCGCGGGCCTCGGCCGGCCGGCGGCACCGGTCCGCATCGTCCACCTCGGGCTGGGCAACTTCTTCCGCGCGCACCAGGCCTGGTACACCGAGCAGGCGCCGGACCGCGAGCACTGGGGCATCGCTGCCTTCACGGGACGGTCCGCGCGGCTGGCCGACCTGCTCACCGTGCAGGAGGGCCTGTACTCGCTCATCACCCGGGCGCCCGACGGCCCGGCCGTCGAGGTGGTCTCCTGCCTGTCCGCCGTGCATGCCGCCGCGGACCACGCGGCCTGGCTCGGCTACTGGCGCGACCCCCGCCTCGCCGTCGTGACGCTGACGATCACCGAGGCCGGCTACCTGCGCGGCCCGGACGGGGGCCTCGACGCCGGGCGGGCGGACGTCCTCGCGGACGTCGACGCCCTCCGCGCCGACCCGACCGCCCCCGTGACGACGGGTCCCGCCCGCCTGGTCGCGGGCTTCCTCGCGCGCCGTGCCGCGGACGCGGGCGCCCTGACGCTCCTCCCGTGCGACAACCTCCCGCACAACGGCCCGGCGCTGCAGCGCGTCCTCGAGGACCTCGTCGCGCTCGTGGACCCGGCCCTGGCGGACTGGGTCGAGGAGAACGTCGTCGTCGCCAGCACGATGGTCGACCGGATCACCCCCGCGACCACCGACGAGGACCGCGCGACCGTCCGGGCCCTCACGGGCGTCCTGGACGACGCCCCGGTCCCCACCGAGCCGTTCTCCGAGTGGGTCGTGCAGGGCCACTTCCCCCGTGGCCGGCCCCGCTGGGAGGACGCCGGCGCGCGCTTCGTCGACGACGTCGCGCCGTTCGAGCAGCGCAAGCTCTGGCTGCTCAACGGCTCGCACTCGCTGCTGGCCTACGCCGGGGGCGTCCTCGGGCACCGCACCGTCGCCGAGGCCGTCGCCGACCCGGTCGTGCGCGGCTGGGTCGAGGAGTGGTGGGACGAGGCGGCCTGGCACCTGCCTCTGCCACCGGCCGAGGTCGCCGACTACCGCGAGGCGCTGCTGGAGCGGTTCGGCAACGCCAACGTCCGGCACGAGCTCGCCCAGATCGCCGCCGACGGCTCCCAGAAGCTGCCGGTGCGCATCCTGCCCGTGCTGCGGGCCGAGCGCGCCGCCGGACGACTCCCCGGAGGAGCCGTGCGCGTGCTCGCGGCCTGGGTCGCCCACCTGCGCGGCGCCGGCGTCCCGGTGACGGACGTCCAGCGCGACCGGCTCCTGGAGCTGGCCGAGGGACCGCTCGCGTCGGCCGTGCCGCGCGCCCTCGTCGCGCTCGACCCGGAGGTCGCCGAGGACCGCGAGGTCGTCGACGCGGTGACGCACCTGGTGCGGCTGGTCGAGGCCGGCTGACGCCGACCGGCCTCGCCGCCCGAGGTCGCCCTTCGCGGCCCGTCACGTCAGGTCGTCGTCGTCCTCCCGGTCGTCGGCCCAGCCGGCGGTCAGGCGGACGTCGGCGGCCCGGGTCTCCTCCACCAGCGTGGCCAGCAGCTCCGCAGGCGTGCGGGACCGCAGGAGCGCGTACTGGTCCAGCGAGCCCAGCGGCGCGATGCCGGCGACCTGCCAGAGGCGGTCCGCGGGGTCCTCGGAGAGCTCGACGTCGGGTGACCAGCGGAGCTCGACGAACTCGCTCGCCCGGGTGAGGGTCGCCCGGACGAGGGCTTCGGCGTCGGCGAGCGCGGCGATGTCGGGGGCGTCGAGCGCCCACGGCGCGAGCTCGCGGACCTCCGCCCGGGGGAACGGGTCGTCGCCGAGCCACCGGACGACCTCGAACCGGTCGGTCCCGACCGCCACGAGCACGATCGACCCCTCGCCGATCTCCACCGAGGCGATGCGCGCCACCGTGCCGACCCCGAACCGGACGTCGCCCCCGCCGACCTCGGAGCCCCGCTCGATCAGCACCACGCCGAACTCGCGCTCCGCCTCGCCCAGCACCGAGGAGAGCATCGCGACGTAGCGCGGCTCGAAGACCCGCAGCGGCAGCGGCATGCCCGGGAGCAGAACCGAGCCCAGGGGGAACATCGGCAGCTCACGCGTCTCGCCGGTCATGACCGTGATCCTGCCCTGCGCGGTCCGACGGGTCGAGACGCTCTCAGGCGCGGGCGGGAGCGCCGGCGCCCGTGGCGAGGGCGTCGGTGAGCAGGGCGACGAGGGCCTCGAGCTGCACGTCGGTCGACGACGAGCCGTCGTCCGCCGCCGCGCCGTCCAGCGCCCGGGCGGCGAGCCCGGACTTGGCGTCGATCAGCTCCGCGATCTTCGAGTCGATGGTCTGGGCGGCGATGATCCGCCACGCGGTGACCGGCTCGTCCTGGCCGATCCGGTGGATCCGGTCGATGGCCTGGGTCTGCTCGGCGTCGGTCCAGGACAGCTCCGCCAGCACCAGGTTCGAGGCGACCTGGAGGTTGAGCCCCACACCCGCGGCCATCAGCGAGCACACCGCGACCTGCACCTCCGGGTCCTGGGTGAACGCGGTGACGTTCTTCTCCCGCGCCTTGGGCGTCTGGTCCCCGCGGATCGAGGCGTACCGGATCCCACGGTCGGCGAACGTCTGCTCGGCCTGGTCCATGACGTCGACGTGCTTGGCGAAGAACACGACCTTGCCGACGTTGCGGGACAGCTGCGCGGTGTAGTCCGCGGCCAGCCCGGCCTTCGCCTGGCCGATCTTGCGGACCATCGTGAAGACGTTGTCGCCCTGGGCCTTGGAGCTGGAGTCCTTGAGCTCGGCCGCCGCGACCCGCCGGGCGAGGTCGAGGTCGACCCCGTCCACGACGACGTCGCCCGGGCGTGCGGCCAGGGCGGCCCGGTAGCGGTCGACCAGCCGACGGGCGAGCGTGGCCTCCGCCGCCCGGATCGACCGCCCGACGGCGCCGTCCAGCTCGACCGGGAGGTCGGCCACCCGGCGCGCGGGGATGTCCGCGGCCACGTCGACCTTGCGGCGACGCACGATGCCCATGTCGATGACGGCGGCCCGTGCGGCGGCGTAGAAGCCCCGGTCCGCCGGGGTCAGGCCGGTCTCCTCCAGGGCGGTCAGCAGCCGGCCGAGCGGCTTCTCCTCGTCGATCCAGCCGAGGAACTGCCAGATCGCCCGGAAGTCCTCGATGTCGTTGATCAGCGGGGTCCCGGTGAGCGCCATGAGCAGCGGCCGGGCGGTGCGGGTCCGGATGCGCTCCGCCGTCGCGAGCACGTGCTGGGACCGCTGGGAGCCCTTGTTCTTGATGAAGTGCGCCTCGTCGACGACCATCCCGCGGAAGCCGAGGTCGCCCAGCCAGCCGACGTGGCGGTCGAGGATCTCGTAGTTCACGATGACGACGTCCGCGAACGCGTCCACCTGCTCGCCGTCGCCGTGGACGACGGTGGCCCGGCGCAGCGGCGTCCACATCCCGACCTCGTGCGCCCAGTTCGTCTTGACCACGTTGGGCACGACGACGAGCAGCGGGAAGGCGTCGGCCGCCTGGGCCGCGAGCAGCGCCTGCGCGGTCTTGCCCAGCCCGGGTTCGTCCGCGAGCAGGAAGGTGCGGTGACCGCGCGCCGCCGCCGTGACGACCTGCGCCTGGTGCGGCATGAGCGTCCGGCCGGGCGGGGCCGGCACGTGTCCCGCCTCGGGCAGCGTCATGCACGAGGGAGCGCCGGGGGTGGCCTCCTCGAACGACCGGAACAGGGGCTCGAGGAGCTCCCATCCCGCCAGGCGCCGGGCCCGGGCGGCGCTCCGCTCGGCCGCAGCCTCGAAGTCGGGGGCGAGGAACGGGTTCGCCAGCTGGCGCGAGAGGACCGACTGGGGGACGACCCGGCGCTCGGCGCCGGGCGGCGGTGCGGCGGGCGGCGCCGGCTCCGGCTCCTCGGGAGCCTCGAGGCCGGCGGCGCGCATCAGGGACGCCTTGTACGCCCGCGCCGTGTCCGAGACCCGGGCGTCCTCCGCGAGGAGCGCGAGCAGCGAGGTGTCCCGCGCGGCGATCCGGGCCAGCAGCGTCGCGACGCCGTCGAGCCGCTTGAGCTCCTGGTCGCGTTTCGCGGGGGTCAGGGAGGTGTCGGCCTTCACGCGGGCCCGTTCCTCGCGGACGAGCAGCGCCACGACCTGGAACTTCGTGCGCATCGCCGGGCGCGTGGGCGGGCGGCGCACCGCGCCGTCGACCTCGCCGGCGACCTGCGCCAGGACGGGGATGAGCCCCTCCGCGTCGGGCCGCCCGGCGCGACGGCGGGGGGTCCCGGCGTCGGTGCGCGCGCGACCGGACCGGCGCTGGCCTGGTCGTGCCACATCTCCTCCTTCGACCCTCACCACGACGCGACCGCGGCGCAGGGCGCCGTGCCGCGTCCACCCGGGACGCGCTGGGCGTCGGACCCGCGCCCCGTGCCATCGGCACCGAACCGGCACCGACTTCGGAACCGGAACCGGCACCGACTTCGGAACCGGAACCGGAACCGGCACCGACATCGGCACCGAGACCGGCGCCCGGACCGCCGCCCTGGTCGGGCGCGAGGTGACCGCGCGGCGTCCCGGACCGCGCCGCCCGGCGGGTGCTCCCGCCGTGACGCGCTGCCGGGAGTCCCGGTGACCACCGCGGAGGCACGGTCGTGGCTCCGCGTGATCGCCCCAGAAGCGTACCGCCGGACGCCCCGGGCGTCGGGACGTCCGGCGGTCGCGCCGTCGGGGGCGGCTCAGAACAGGTGGCCGTACCCCAGCTCCTGGAGGTGGTCGCGCGACATCGCGAGGGAGTCGAAGGGGTCCCGGCCGTAGGTGTCGTCCTGCTCGACGAGGAGGTGCTCGGCGCCGCCGGCCAGGGCGGTGTCGACGATCTCGCGCCACGGCAGCGTGCCCTCGCCGACCTCCGCGAACTGCACGACCCCGTAGAAGGCAGCCTGGAACCCCGCCGCGTCACCGGCGGCGAGGAGGTCCAGCGACGTCGGGTCCAGCGGTCCGATCCGGTAGTCCTTGAGGTGCACGAGGCGCGCGCGCCCCGCGTACCGGCGCAGCGTCCCCACGGGGTCGTGGCCGCCGCGGTGCACCCAGTGGACGTCCAGCTCGAGCCCGAGCCCCGGCGCCTCCTCGGCGATGACCTCGAGGATCGAGCGGCCCTCCACGCGCGCGAACTCGACGTGGTGGTTGTGGTAATAGAGCTCGATGCCCTCCGCCGCGAGCCGCTCGGCGTACGTCGTCGCGGTCGCCGCGAACCCGGCCACCCCGCCGGGGGTCACGAGCGCGTCCAGCGGCAGCATCCCGATCCGCACCATCGAGGTCCCCAGGGTCCGGCAGTCGGCGACGATCTTGTCGAAGTTCTGGGTGAGCGTGTCGGTCGCCAGCCCGGGCGGGGCGGTGACCATGGCCGACAGGGCGGCGACCTGGATGCCGTGGTCGTCCAGGGCCCGCCGGACCTCGGCGACGTTCTCGGTGGTCATCGGGACCTGGGAGAGCTCGACGGACCGGTAGCCGAGGCCGGCGATCCGGCGCAGCGCCTCGTACGGGCCGAGCTGGGCGAACGCGCCCTTGACGGTGCTGGTCTGGACGCCGATGCGTGCCACGGTTCTCCTCCTGGGTCGGCCGAGCGCCGGGGTCCGGCGGTCGGGTCAGAGCGTGATGCGGGTGCCCTCGCGGGCGGAGCGGTAGACCGCGCGCACGAGGCCGACGGCGGCGCGGCCCGCCTCGCCGTCGACGACGGGTGCGCGGCCCTCCCGGACGGACCGGGCGAAGTCGAGGAGCTGCCGGCGGTGCGCCTCGCCCCAGGCCGTCGCGACGGAGCCGTCGGTCACGGCGCGCTCGGCGGACCGGGTGCCCCCGGTCGCGACCTGCACCGCGTCCGCCGTCGGGAGCCCGTGCACGGCGTCCTGGCCGCGCAGGGCGAGCAGGGTGATGCGGTCGCCCTCCAGGACGACGCTGCCCTCGGTGCCGTGCAGGGCCAGGCGCGCGGGCAGTCCCGGGGCCGTGGCGGTCGACGCCATGAGCGTCGCCAGCGTGCCGTCGGCGAAGACGACGCTCGCGGTCGCCAGGTCCTCCACCTCGATGGCGTGCGCGACGGTCGCGATCCTGCCCTCCACGGAGACGGCCGGGCCGCACGCGGCCAGCAGGAGGTCGACGGTGTGGATGCCCTGGTTCATCAGGGCGCCCCCGCCGTCCAGCGCCCACGTGCCGCGCCAGTCCTCGGCGTCGTAGTACTCCTGGGTGCGGAACCAGGGGACGCGGCAGTCGGCCGCGACGAGGCGGCCGAGGGCGCCGGAGTCCAGGACCTCGCGCAGCCGGCGGGTCCCGTCGTCGAACCGGTGCTGGGACACGACGGCGAGCCGCGCACCGGACGACCGCTGGGCCGCGAGCAGCGCGTCGCAGGCCTCCTCGGTGACGTCCATGGGCTTCTCGACGACGACGTGCTTGCCGGCCAGCAGCGCGGGCACGCCGACCTCGGCGTGGCGCCCGCTCGGCGTGCAGACGCTCACGGCGTCGACGTCCGGGTCGGCCAGGACGTCGGCGTACGGGCGCGCCGTCGTCCCGAAGGCCGCGGCAAAGGCGTCGGCGCGCTCCGGCACGACGTCGGAGCACGCCACGAGCTCGACGTCGTCGGGCAGGGCCGCGAGGGCGCGCGCGTGGGTCGGCGCGATGGTGCCGCAGCCCACGAGCGCGACGCGCAGCCGCTGCCCGGACGTCACCGGTACGTCACCCCTTCGGCGTCGAGGATCGCCATGAAGGTCCGGGTCGCGCGGCGGAAGCCGTCCGGGCCGGAGAAGCCGCCCAGGTGGTGGGCCTCGGCGAGGTGGGGCTCCATCGAGAAGAAGCCGTCGTAGCCGTCCTCGCGCAGGGCGTGCACCGTCTCGGGGATGCGGCCGTCGCCCTCGCCGGCGACGACCACGGTGCCGGAGCCGCGGACGGCGTCCTTGATCTGGATGTAGTCGACGTAGGGCCGCAGCAGCGCGTACGCCTCGGGGAAGGGGTCGACGCCGACCTGCACGTAGTTCGCCGGGTCCCAGGCCAGCCGCAGGGCGGGGGAGCCGACCGCGGTCACGAGGTCCAGGACGCGCTCGGGGACGTCGCCGAAGATCGCCTTCTCGTTCTCGTGCAGCAGCACCACGCCGCGCTCCTCGGCGCGGGCGGCGAGCGCGGCCATGCGGCGCACGACCTCGTCGCGGACCGCGTCCGGGCTCTGCTCCGGCGCCAGGAAGAAGGAGAAGACGCGGATGAACGGGGCGCCGAGGCGCTCGGCGACCTCCAGCGCCCGGTCCATCCGGACCAGGTGCGGCTCGAACGGGTCGTCGACCTGGATCTTGCCGATCGGGGAGCCGATCGAGGAGACCGCGATGTCGTGGTCGCGCAGGACGGCGCGGGCCCGCTCGACCTGGGCGTCGTCGAGGTCGAGCACGTTGGACCCCCACGCCGAGCGGAGCTCGAGGTGGGTCAGGCCGAGCTCGGACAGCACGGCGCACTGGGTCGCCAGGTCGGCGTCGATCTCGTCGGCGAATCCCGAGAGGGTCCACATGGCGTCCAGCACCTCCGTCGCAGCCCGCGGTGCGGCTCACCGCGGGCGGTCCGACGCTAGGCAGCACCGATCCGCCAGGCCACCGGTTGCCACGAGTTGCAGCCAGGTCGGCGGGCCCGTGGCAACTCGGGGCAACTGGTGCCGCCCGGCGGGCCGGCCGTGTGACCGTGGCGGTGCCGGCGCTCGGGCGTCGGTGGGCCGGTGGACGGCCCGGGCGTGGTGCGAGAGGGGCAGTGATGTCGGGAACGGTGCGGCTGGGGATCGTCGGGTTCGGTCAGCAGGGCGGGTTCTACGCCTCGCTCATCGCCCAGGGGATGGCCCCCCACGTGGAGCTCGGCGCGATCTGCGACGTCGACCCGCAGCGCCGGGACGCGGCCGCCGCCGCCCACCCGGGTGTCCCGGTGCACGAGGACTACGAGCAGCTCCTCGACAGCGGTGACGTGGACGCGGTCGTCACGACGGTGCCGCACTACCTGCACCCCGAGATGGGGATCGCCGCGCTGCGCCGCGGTGTGCACGTGCTCGTCGAGAAGCCCGCCGGGGTCTACACCGCCCAGGTGAAGGAACTCCTCCAGGTCGCCGAGGAGCACCCGGAGACGACCTTCGCGATCATGTTCAACCAGCGGATGAACCCCCTGTTCCGCGAGCTGCACGACATCGTCGCGCGCGGCGAGATCGGCCGGGTGCTCCGCAGCAGCTGGATCATCACCACGTGGTGGCGTCCGCAGGGCTACTACGACTCCAGCGACTGGCGCGCGACGTGGGGCGGCGAGGGCGGTGGCGTCCTGGTCAACCAGGCGCCGCACCAGCTCGACCTGTGGCAGTGGATCTGCGGCGTGCCCGTCTCCGTCGACTCCCGCCTGTCCTACGGGGTGAACCGGGACATCGCCGTCGAGAACGAGGTCACGGCGCTCGTCGACTTCGCCGACGGCGCCACCGGCACCTTCGTGACGTGCACCTACGACATCTCCGGCACCGACCGGCTCGAGATCCTCGGGGACCAGGGCAAGATCGTCGTGGACGGCAGCGCCCGCGCGACCGTGACCCGCCTGCGCCGCCCCGAGGCGGAGCTCAGCGCGTCCATGGGCATGGACGACGTCGTGCGGCTCTTCAAGGGCGAGGTCGACCTCTCGACGCTGTACTCCGAG
Organism: Actinotalea ferrariae CF5-4; assembly: GCF_000603945.1. Classification (GTDB taxonomy): domain Bacteria; phylum Actinomycetota; class Actinomycetes; order Actinomycetales; family Cellulomonadaceae; genus Actinotalea; species Actinotalea ferrariae. The sequence goes on from NZ_AXCW01000011.1 coordinate 14,832, forward strand.
GAGGTGCTCGAGTTCGCGTCCCCCTTCGGCCGGCAGCACGCCGACGTCCTGGAGAACTTCGCGCAGAACGTGCTGCACGGCGTCCCGCTCGTGGCCCCCGGTGCCGACGGCATCCACGGCGTGCGGCTCGCGAACGCGATCCACCTGTCGGCGTGGACCGGGCAGCGGGTCCCCCTGGACTTCGACGACGCCCAGTACCTCGCGCTCCTCAACGCGCGCATCCGTGACGAGGGCACGTTCTCCGAGCGCACGGCATGACCGGCCGGCGGCGCCCCGACGGCCGTCCGCGCCCGCCTGCGGAGCGGATCTGGAGCCGGGACGTCGTCCTGGCGACGGCCGTCAGCACCTGCGTCGCCTTCGTGTTCTTCCTGCTCACCGTCGTCATGGCGCTCTACGCGATGGAGCAGCTGGGGGCGTCGGACGGGGTGGCGGGCGCGGCGGCGGGCCTCTTCGTCGTCGGGGCGCTGCTCGCCCGGCCCGTGGCGGGACCGCTCGTCGGCCACCTGGGCACGCGGCCCGTGCTGCTCGGCGGGCTCGTGCTCTTCCTCCTCGCCGGGCTCGCGTACCTGGTCGTCGACGACATCGGGCCGCTGCTGGCGGTACGGCTCCTGCACGGCATGGGGATGGGCGCGGCGCACACGGCCGCGACCACGACCGTCATGACGGCGCTACCCGCGTCCCGGCGCGCCGAGGGCACCGGCTACTTCTCCGCGGGCAGCAACGTCGGCGCCGCCCTCGGGCCGCTCGTCGCGCTGACCGTCGGGCGGACGGCGGGGTTCGAGGCGGTGTTCTGGCTGTCCGCCGCGGTCTCCGCGCTCGCGCTCGTCCTGGCCCTCCCGCTGCGGGGTCCGGGACGCGTGCCCGTCGCCGCGGGGTGGACGGCCCGCCGGGTGATCGAGCCGCGGGTCGTCCCGATCGCGTCCCCCATGCTCCTCGCCGGTGCGGCCTTCGCCGGCGTCCTCACCTACCTGGCCGCCTACGCGGACGAGCGCGACCTCGCGGGCGCGGCGTCGCTGTTCTTCCTGGTGCACGCGGGCGCGGCCGTCGCGTCGCGGCCGCTGGCCGGGCGGCTGCACGACGCGCGGGGCGAGAACGTCGTCATGTACCCCGCGTTCGTCTCGATGGCCGTCGGGTCGGCACTCCTGGCCGTCGCGACGACGCCGACGACGCTCCTGCTGGCGGCGGTGTTCTTCGGGCTGGGCATGGGCACGCTGCAGAGCTCCGCGCAGGCCGTCGCCGTCTCGCTGGTCGAGCCCGGCCGCGTCGGCGTCGCGACCTCGACGTTCTTCCTGCTCCTGGACCTGGGCACCGGCCTGGCGCCGCTCGCGCTGGGGCTCGTCGTGGCGGGCCTCGGGTACGGGCCCCTCTACCTGCTGCTCGCCGGCCTCCTCCTCCTGGCCGGCGTGCAGTACCACCTGCTGCACGGCCGGCGGGCGGGGCGGCCGCAGCGCGCCGTCGTCGGGGCCACACCGCCCCTGCCCACCGTGCCGATCACCCTGTCCGTCACGGTCGAGCCCGGAGGTCCCCATGGCTGACGTCCTGGCCGCCCCGGTGGCCGGCGGCGCGACCGGGGGCACGAACGACGGCACGGCGGCGGTCGGCGTCCTCCTCGGGGTCGACGTCGGCACGACCGGGGTGAAGGTGGCGGCCTTCGGCCTGGACGGGCACACCCGGCACGTCGAGGTCCGGGAGTACCCGCTCCTGGAGCCCGAGCCCGGCCACCAGGTGCAGGACCCCGCCGTCCTCGTGGCCGCCGTCGTCGAGGCCGTGGCCCGCTGCGTCGCCGCGGTCGGGCCCGAGGGCGTCGTCGGGCTGTCGCTCAGCGCCGCGATGCACGGGCTCGTCGGGACGGACGCGCACGGCACCCCGACGACCCCCCTGCTGACGTGGGCCGACGGCCGGGCCGCGGACCTGGTGCGCGAGCTGCGGTCCGAGGGCGTCGCCGCGCCGCTGCACCGCGTCACGGGCACCCCGGTCCACCCGATGTCGCCCCTGGTGAAGCTCGCCTGGTTCCGCCGGCACGAGCCCCTCGCCGCGGCGTCGGTCGCACGGTGGCTGGACCTCAAGGCGCTCGTCGTCATGGCCCTCACCGGCACGGCGGTCACGGACCTGTCGTCGGCGTCGGGCTCCGGCCTGCTCGACATGGCGACCGGGGACTGGAGCCCGCTCGCGCTGGGCGTCGCGGGCGTCGGCGCGGACCGCCTGCCGTTCGTGCTGCCGCCGACGCACGTCCTGCCGCTCGGTGCCGCGGCCGCCGCGGCCACGGGCCTGCCCGCCGGGACGCCCGTGGTCCTCGGCGCCGCGGACGGCCCGCTCGGCAACGTCGGCACCGGCGCCGTCACCCCCGGCTCCCTGGCCCTGTCGCTGGGGACCTCCGGCGCGGTCCGCATGGTGGTGCCGGCCCCGCCGCGCTCGCTGGACCCCGCGCTGTTCTGCTACGCCCTGACCCCGGGCGCCTGGGTGGTGGGCGGGGCGGTGAGCAACGGCGGGATCGTCGCGCGGTGGCTGGCCCGGACGCTGCTGGAGGAGCGCCCCGCGGACGACACGACCGGCGACGCCGCGGTGCTGGCCCTGGCCGCCCAGGCGCCGCCCGGGTCGGACGGGCTCGTCATGCTGCCCTACCTCCTGCCGGAGCGGTCGCCGCTGTGGGACGCGGACCTCACCGGGGCCTACCTGGGCCTGCGCCGCCGGCACACGCGGGCGCACCTCGCGCGCGCCGCGCTGGAGGGCGTCGCCATGCAGGTGGGGCTCATCGCGAGCCGCGTCGACGCCGTCCACCCCGTGCGCGACGTGACGGCAACCGGTGGCACCCTCCGCTCGCCGCTGTGGCAGCAGCTCGTGGCGGCAGCGCTGGGACGGCCGATGACGGTCGCCGGCGCGGCCGAGGGGACGGCTCGCGGCGCGGCCGTCCTGGGCCTGGTCGGCCTGGGGATCGCCCCGGACCTCCCGGCGGCGCTCGGCCTGCTCAGGGACCCGCTCGCGACCGCCGAGCCGGTCCAGCCGGTTCCCGAGCTCGTCGTCGCGGCCGCCCGGGCCCGGTCCCGCGCGGCCGAGCTCCTCGCGTCGCTCGACGGCGTGCGGGCCCTGCTCGCCGCGCCCTGAGGCAACGCGCGGCAACCGCTTGCCCTCCGGCGGCGGAGGGGCTGGACTGGGCGGGTCGTCTTCACGAACCGGAGGTCCTCGAGCATGTCCGCACGCGCG
>NZ_AXCW01000012.1 GCF_000603945.1 Actinotalea ferrariae CF5-4
GCCTCGGCGCCGTGCTGCTCGCCGCCCCGGAGGCCGACGGGGCGTGGCGGTACCTCGGCAAGGCCGGCAGCGGCCTGGCCGGCCGACGGGGCGAGGACCTCGTGCGGGACCTGCGCCCCCTCACCCGCGACGAGCCGGTCCTGGGCGACGGCGAGGTGCCGGCGGCCGACGGGCGCGGCGCCGTGTGGTGCGAGCCCGAGATCGTCGTGGACGTCGCGTACCTGCACCGCACCCGGACCGGCCGCCTGCGGCACCCCGTCGTGCGGGGCCGCCGCACGGACGTCGAGCCGGACCCCTGGGAGGCACCGTGACCCCGCGCGGGCGCGACCACGCCCAGTACGTCGAGGTCGCCGGTCGCCGCGTGCGGCTGACCAACCTGGACCGCGTGCTGTACCCGGAGACGGGCTTCACGAAGGCCGAGATGATCCACTACTACACGCAGGTCGCCGAGGCGCTGCTGCCCCAGCTCCGGGACCGGCCGGTCACCCGGATCCGCTTCCCGGACACCGTCGAGGACGAGCGCTTCTTCGAGAAGAACGTCCCGGCGGGTGCCCCGGACTGGGTGCGCCACCGGGTGCTGCGCGCCAGCCCCGAGGACGACGACGCGACCGAGGTCGACTTCCCCTTCCTCGACGACCTCGCCGGCCTGGTGTGGGCGGCCAACGGCGGGGCGGTGGAGCTGCACACGCCCCAGTGGCGCGTGGGACCGCGCGGCAAGGTCCACCACCCCGACCGGCTCGTCATCGACCTGGACCCCGGGCCGCCCGCGGGGCTGGACGAGTGCGCCCGCGTCGCCCACCTCGTCGCGGACCGGCTGGAGGCCGACGGCCTCGTCGACACCTACCCGGTCACGAGCGGCAGCAAGGGCATGCAGCTGTACGCACCGCTGGACGGGCGGCGCACGGCGGTGGAGGTCCGCGCGTACGCCCGCGCCGTCGCGGGTGCCCTCGCGGCGGCCCACCCGGCGCTGGTGCTCGCGAACATGAAGCGGGACCTGCGCCCGGGCAAGGTGCTCCTGGACTGGAGCCAGAACCACCCCGCCAAGACGACGGTGACCCCCTACTCCCTGCGCGGCCGCGCCCTGCCGAGGGTCGCGGCGCCGCGCGACTGGGAGGAGATCGAGCCCGGCCTCGTGCACCTGGGCCCGGACGAGGTGGTCCGCCGGCTCGAGGAGGACGGCGACCTGCTCGCCGACCTGCGCTGACGGCGACGCAGGGCCGCCCGGCTCAGCCCAGTCCCCGCGCGCGTCCCTCGATGGCCGGGCAGCGGTCGACGACGACGACCAGACCCGCCGCGCGGGCCCGCTCCTCGGCCGCCGGGTCGCGGACGCCGAGCTGGAGCCACACCACGCGCGCGCCCACGGCGACCGCCTCGTCCACGACCGCCCCCGCCCGCGCCGAGTTCACGAAGACGTCGACGACGTCGACCGGGTCCGGCACCTCGGCCAGCCGGCGGTAGCCCGCCGCGCCGTGCACCGTCTCCGCCCGCGGGTGGACCGGGACGACCGTGTGGCCGAGGGACTGCACGTACGCGGCGACGCCGTACGCAGGCCGGCTGCGGTTGGTCGACAGCCCGACGACGGCCCAGCGCGCCGGCGTGGTCAGCAGGTCGGTGATCACCTGGTCGGGCGTGCCGTCGGTCCCCATGATCCCCAGACAAGCACACGGTCCGCGGGGCCCGCCCGCCGGAGGTCCCACCGCTCGGACCGGCCCGGGTCCCGCCGGGCCCCCGGCGAGCGCGTCAGCCGTAGAAGACGCGCTCCACGACCGCGCGCGCCCGGCGGCCGGACCGCAGGTAGTGCTCCTCCAGCTCGCCGCCGGAGCCGGGCGGCATACCGAGGAGCCGGGCGAGCCCCGCGAGGGCACGGCGGTCGTGCGGCAGCACGTCACCGGACGGGCCGCCGGCGCGCCCGGTCCACAGCACCACGACGTCGCGGAGCTGGGAGCACAGGGTCCACGCCTCCCGCAGGGTGTCGCCGTCCTCCTCGGCGAGCAGGCCCGCCTGCTGCGCCGCGGTGAGTGCGTCCAGGGTCGACGTGGTCCGCAGCCCGGGCACCTCGTGGCCGTGCCGGAGCTGCAGCATCTGGGCCGTCCACTCCACGTCGCTCAGCCCGCCGCGCCCGAGCTTGAGGTGCCGCGCCGGGTCCACCCCGCGCGGCAGCCGCTCCGCCTCCATGCGGGCCTTGAGCCGGCGCACCTCCCGCTGCACGGCCGGGTCCGCTCCCCCGGCCGGGTAGCGCACCGGGTCCACCATCGCGACGAAGCGCTCGGCCAGGTCACCGTCGCCCGCGACCGGCCGGGCCCGCAGGAGCGCCTGGCTCTCCCAGGGCGCGGACCACCGCTCGTAGTACTCGCCGTACGCGGCCAGCGTCCGCACGAGCGGGCCGTTGCGTCCCTCCGGTCGCAGGTCCGCGTCCACCTCGAGCGCGGGCTCCGGCCCCATCTCCCCCAGCAGCGCCCGGACCCGCATGGCGATGGAGACGGCCTGCGCCTGCGCGGCAGCCGGGTCGACGTCGGGCAGCGGGTCGTGGACGAACAGGACGTCCGCGTCGGAGCCGTACCCCAGCTCCTGACCGCCCAGCCGGCCCATCGCGATGACGGCGAACCGGGTCAGGGCACCGTCCGGCCCGGTCCGCGCCTCGTGCTCGGCGATCCGCAGGACGCCGGCGAGCACGACGTCGGCCGCGGCGGTCAGCGCCTCCTGCGACGCGCGCGACGTCGTGCGCCGCAGCACCTGGGCGACGGCGGTGCGCGCGAGCTCCCGCCGGCGCAGCGCCCGGAGCAGGGTGGCGGCGGCCTTCGCGTCCGAGGCCCGGGTGAGCAGCGCGTCCACCTCCGCCGCCAGCCGCGCGACGCCGCGCGGCTCCAGCTCCGCGTCCGAGTCCAGCCACGTGACGGACTCCGGCGAGCGGGCGAGCGCGTCGGCGGCGTAGCGGGACGTGGACAGGACGCACGCGAGCCGGTTCGCCGCGACGCCGGAGTCGCGGAGCAGCTTGAGGTACCAGTGCGTCGTCCCGAGCTCGTCGGAGACGCGGCGGAACGCGAGCAGCCCGGCGTCGGGGTCGCTGCCCTCGGCGAACCACCCGAGCAGCACGGGGAGCAGCTGACGCTGGATCGCCGCGCGCCGCGTGACCCCCTCGGTCAGCGCCGCGATGTGCCGCATCGCACCCGCCGGGTCCCGGTAGCCGATGGCGGCCAGCCGCGCCCGGGCGGCGTCGGGCGCCAGGCTCGCCTCCTCCCGCGTGAGGTGCGCGGTCGCCGGCAGCAGCGGGCGGTAGAAGAGCTCCTCGTGCAGGTCCCGCACCTCCCGCCGGACGGCGCGCCAGCGCTCGACCAGGGCCTCGTGCCCGGCCGGCTCCAGGCGCATCGCCCGGGCCAGGCGGCGCAGCTCCGGCTCGGCGGTGGGCAGGAGGTGGGTGCGGCGCAGCCGGTGGAGCTGGAGGCGGTGCTCCATGGCGCGCAGCAGGCGGTAGCAGACGGCCAGGCGCGCGGCGTCCTCGCGCGCGACGTAGCCCCCGGCCGACAGCGCGGCGATCGCCCGCAGCGTGTTGGGGCTGCGGATCGTCTCGTCGGCGCGGCCGTGGACCAGCTGGAGGAGCTGGACGGTGAACTCCACGTCGCGCAGGCCGCCGACCCCGAGCTTGAGCTGGCGGTCGGCCTCGGCGGCCGGCACGTTGTCCTCGACGCGCCGGCGCATCGCCTGGGAGTCCTCGACGAAGTTCTCCCGCTCCACCGCGGACCACACCATCGGCCCCATCGCCGCGAGGTACTGCTGCGCGACCTCCACGTCGCCCGCGACGTGCCGGGCCTTGAGCAGCGCCTGGAACTCCCAGGTCTTCGACCAGCGCTCGTAGTAGGCCCGGTGGCTCGCGACCGTGCGCACCAGCGGACCCTGCTTGCCCTCGGGCCGCAGCGCCGCGTCCACCGGCCACAGCGCGGGCTCCGTCGAGGCGACGGAGCACGCCCGGGCGAGCGCCGTGGCCAGGCGGGCCCCGACGACGACGGCCTCCGCCTCCTCGTGACCCTCCGCGGGCTCCACGACGTGGATGACGTCGACGTCGCTGACGTAGTTGAGCTCGCGGCCGCCGGTCTTGCCCAGGCCCATGACCGCCAGACGCGCGGCGGCGTGGTCGGGGTGCTCGGCCCGCGCGAGGGCCAGGGCCGCCTCGAGCGCCGCGCTCGCGAGGTCCGCCAGGGCTGCCGCGACGCCCGGCAGGAGCGACAGCGGCTCGGTGCCGACCAGGTCCGCGCCGGCCACCATCATGAGCCGGCGGCGGTAGGCCCGGCGCATCGCGTCGACGCCGGCGGTACCGGTGAGGGTCGCGACGGGGACCTCGGCGTCGTCGGGCACGCCCACGGCGCGCAGGAGCTCCGCGCGGACCACCGTGTCGGGGGTGCCCAGCGGGTCGTCGTCGGCGAGGGCCGCGACGTCCTCCGGGTGCCGGACGAGGTGGTCGCCCAGCGCGGTCGACCCGCCGAGGACCGCCAGAAGGCGGTCGCGGACCGGCCCCGGCCGCGTCGCCGCCTCGCGGACCAGGTCCTCGTGCGCGGTGCCGACGACGGCGCTCGCGATGCGGGTCAGGGCGACGAGCGCCTCGTCCGGGGAGGCGACCCCGGCGAGCGCGTCGAGGAGGGCGTCCACGGGCGCGTCGGTCGGGGCGTCCGCGCCGAGCAGCGCCAGGAGCCCCGCCTCCTGGAGGAGCGTCGTCGCGCGGCCCGGCTCGACGAAGCCGACGCGCACCAGGCGCGCGAACGGGCTGACCCGGCTCACAGCACCGGGAGGTACCGCCGGAGCTCGTACGGGGTGACCTGCGCGCGGTACGCCGCCCAGTCCTCCCGCTTGTTGCGCAGCACGAAGTCGAAGACGTGCTCGCCCAGCGTCTCGGCCACCAGCTCGGACTTCTCCATGATCGCCAGCGCACGGCTCAGCGACTCCGGCAGCGGCTGGATGCCCAGGGCGCGCCGTTCGGCATCCGTGAGCTCCCACACGTCGTCCTCGGCGCCCTCGGGGAGGTCGTAGCCCTCCTCGATGCCCTTGAGCCCGGCCGCGAGCAGCAGCGCGTACGCGAGGTACGGGTTGGTCGCCGAGTCCACGCCGCGGTACTCCACGCGGGTCGAGTTGCCCTTGCCCGGCTTGTACATCGGGATGCGGACCAGCGCCGAGCGGTTGTTGTGGCCCCAGCAGATGTAGCTGGGCGCCTCGGCGCCGCCCCACATGCGCTTGTAGGAGTTGACGTACTGGTTCGTCACCGCGGTGATCTCCGCGGCGTGGTGCAGCAGCCCCGCGATGAACTTCCGGCCGATGGCGGACAGCCCCAGCGCCGCGCCCGGCTCGTGGAACGCGTTGCGGTCGCCCTCGAACAGCGACAGGTGCGTGTGCATGCCCGATCCGGGGTGGTTCGCCAGCGGCTTGGGCATGAACGTCGCGTACAGGTTCTGCTCGAGCGCGACCTCCTTGATGACGCCGCGGAAGGTCATGATGTTGTCCGCGGTGGTCAGGGCGTCGGCGTAGCGCAGGTCGATCTCGTTCTGGCCCGGGCCCGCCTCGTGGTGGGAGAACTCCACCGAGATGCCCATGGACTCCAGGATCGTGATGGCCGCGCGCCGGAAGTCGTGCGCCGTGCCGCGCGGCACGTGGTCGAAGTAGCCGCCCTGGTCGACCGGCACGAGGGGCTTCTCCGGGTCCGCCGGGTTCTCGAAGAGGTAGAACTCGACCTCGGGGTGCGTGTAGAAGGTGAAGCCCTTCTCGCTCGCCTTCGCCAGCGTCCGCTTGAGGACGTACCGGGAGTCCGCGAGGGACGGCTCGCCGTCGGGGGTGTGGATGTCGCAGAACATCCGCGCCGTGCCGTGCCGCTCCCCGCGCCAGGGCAGGACCTGGAAGGTGGAGGGGTCGGGCTTGGCGAGCATGTCCGCCTCGTACACCCGCGTCAGGCCCTCGATCGCGCTCCCGTCGAAGCCGATCCCCTCGGCGAACGCGGACTCCAGCTCGGCCGGCGCGACCGCGAGGGACTTCAGCGACCCCAGCACGTCGGTGAACCAGAGCCGGATGAAACGGATGTCCCGCTCCTCGACGGTGCGGAGCACGAACTCCTGCTGCTTGTCCATGGCGACATCCTGCCGCACCCGCATGACGATCAGGTGAACGCCCCCGCCGCGGACACGGCGCGGACACGGTGCGGGCACGGTGCGGGCACGGTGCGGGCACGGTGGGCGCACGCGGCGCCCTCGCGGCGTCGTTAGGGTGACAGCCATGGCGCCGCTGACCATCGCCCTGGCCCAGATCGACACCCGCGTGGGGGACGTGGCCGGCAACGCCGACCGCGTCGTGGCGTGGACCCGCAGCGCCGCCGACGCCGGCGCGCGGCTCGTCCTCTTCCCCGAGATGACGCTGACCGGCTACCCGATCGAGGACCTCGCGCTGCGCGACTCCTTCGCGCGGGCCGCCGAGGACGCGCTCCAGGACGTGCTCCGTCGCCTCGTCGCCGACGGGCTGGGTGACCTCACGGTCGTGCTCGGCACGCTGGGTCGCACCCCGGCCGGACGCGCGACCAACCAGGCCGTCGTGGTGCGGGGCGGGGAGGTCCTCGCCCGGTACGACAAGCACCACCTGCCCAACTACGGGGTGTTCGACGAGTACCGGATCTTCGCCTCCGGCTCCGAGCCCTGCGTCGTGGACGTCGAGGGCCGGCGCGTCGGCGTGGTGGTCTGCGAGGACATCTGGCAGGACGGCGGCCCGGTGGCCCGGCTCGCGGCCGAGGGCGTCGACCTGCTCGCGGTGCTCAACGGGTCGCCGTACGAGGAGGGCAAGGGGCACCTGCGCGCGGAGCTCGCCGCCCGGCGCGCACCCGAGGTCGGCGCACCCGTCGCCTACGTCAACATGGTCGGCGCCCAGGACGACCTCGTGTTCGACGGCGGGTCCTTCGTGGTCGCCTCCGACGGCACGCCCGTCGCCGGCTCCCCCCAGTTCGTCGAGCACCTGCTCCTGTGCGACCTCCCCGACGCGGGCGACCCGCAGCCGGGCCTCCTCGCCGCGCCGGTGCACCCGGACGAGGAGGTGTACTCGGCGCTGGTCACCGGCCTGCGCGGCTACGTCCGCAAGAACGGGTTCTCCTCCGTCGTGCTGGGCCTGTCCGGCGGGATCGACTCGGCCCTCGTGGCGGCGATCGCCGCCGACGCCATCGGCGGCGCGAACGTCGTCGGCGTCGGGATGCCGTCCCGGCACTCCTCGCAGCACTCCAAGGACGACGCCGCCGACCTCGCCCGCCGCATCGGCGCCGACTACCGGGTGCAGCCGATCGCGCCCATGGTCGACGCCTTCGAGAGCCAGATGGACCTGCCGGGCGTCGCCGGGGAGAACCTCCAGGCACGGGTGCGCGGCGTGATCCTCATGGGGATCTCCAACGTCGAGGGCCACCTGGTCCTGGCCACCGGCAACAAGTCCGAGCTCGCGGTCGGCTACTCGACCATCTACGGCGACGCCGTCGGCGGGTTCGCGCCCATCAAGGACGTGGACAAGTCCCGCGTCTGGCGCCTCGCGCGCTGGCGCAACGACGCGGCCGTCGACGCGGGCGGGATCCCGCCGATCCCCGAGAGCTCGATCACCAAGCCGCCGTCGGCCGAGCTGTCGCCGGGCCAGGTCGACAGCGACTCGCTGCCGCCGTACGACCTGCTCGACGAGGTCCTCGACGCCTACGTCGAGCACGCGGAGGGCCGGGCGGAGCTGCTCGCGCGCGGGTTCGAGGAGTCGGTCGTGGACAAGGTCCTCGCCCTGGTCGACCGGGCCGAGTGGAAGCGCCGGCAGTACCCGCCGGGACCCAAGGTCACGGCCCTGGCGTTCGGCCGGGACCGTAGGCTTCCGGTGACCAGCGCCTGGCGCGAGCCGAAGGGAACCGACCGATGAGCGACTCGTCCGGCACGCCGCTGCGGCGCGTGCGGGTGCACCACCTGCGCCAGGCCAAGGAGCGCGGCGAGCGGGTCACCATGCTGACCGCTTACGACGCGCCGACGGCGCGGATCCTCGACGACGCCGGGACCGACGTCCTCCTGGTCGGCGACTCCGTGGGCGACAACGTCCTGGGTCACACGACGACCATCCCGGTCACCGTGGACGACATGGTCCACCACACGCGCGCCGTCGCGGGGGCCGTCCGCCGTGCCCTCGTGGTCGCCGACCTGCCCTTCGGTTCCTACGAGGCGTCCCCCGAGCAGGCGCACGCGACGGCGGTCCGGCTCATGAAGGAGGGCGGCGCGCACGCGGTGAAGTTCGAGGGGGGCCGCCGCGTGGCCGAGCACGTCCGCCTCCTGACCTCCTCCGGCATCCCGGTGATGGGCCACGTCGGCTTCACGCCGCAGTCGGAGAACGTCCTGGGCGGCAAGCGCGTCCAGGCCCGGGGCGACGACGCCGCCCAGCGCCTCACGGAGGACGCCGTCGCCCTCCAGGACGCCGGGGCGTTCGCGGTCGTGCTCGAGATGGTGCCGGCACCGGCCGCCGCGCGGGTCACGGAGGTGCTCGCGGTCCCGACGATCGGCATCGGTGCGGGCCCGGACTGCGACGGGCAGGTGCTCGTGTGGACGGACATGGCGGGCCTGACGGACTGGTCGCCGCGCTTCGCCAAGCGCTACGCCGAGATCGGCGCCACGCTCGGTGCGGCGGCGCGCGCCTACAACGAGGACGTCCGCAGCCGGACGTTCCCGTCGGACGCGCACAGCTTCGCCGAGTGACGCGGGCCGGCGTGCGACCCGGTCGGGTCGGGTGGTTCGGGTGTTTCGGGGCTCAGTCCCGCCACTCCTCCCACTTGCGGTCCGCCTCGTCCCAGGACTCGGTGCGCCGTCGGGCCTCCTGCAGGGCCGCCAGGGCCTCCTCGCGGGTCGGGTAGGGGCCCATGCGGTCCGTCCACGGGCTCTGCATGCCCTCCTCGACCTCGCCCGTGACCGGGTTGAACCAGAACTGGTGCGTCGTGTCGCCGCTCTCGTGCATCCGTCCGTCTCCTGTCCTGGGTCCGCCGGGCGGCGGGCGCCGCCTTTCGTAGACTGCCAGCCATGTCGATCGCGCACGCGCCGACGGGCACGCTGGTGCCCGGGTCGGTCAGCCCCCTCCGTGAGGTCCCGCCGCACATCGAGCGGCCCGAGTACGTGGGCAAGGACCGGGAGCTGCGGTTCACCGGCTCGGAGGTCAAGGACGCCGAGACGATCGAGCGGATCCGCATCGCCTCGCGGATCGCCGCCCAGGCGCTGCAGGAGGTCGGCCGGCACGTCGCCCCGGGCGTCACGACGGACGAGCTGGACCGGATCGGCCACGAGTTCCTCTGCGACCACGACGCGTACCCCTCGACGCTGCGGTACCAGCCGCACCCGCGCCAGGTGCCGTTCCTGAAGTCCCTGTGCACCTCGGTCAACGAGGTGATCTGCCACGGGGTGCCCGACTCGACCGTCCTGCAGGACGGCGACATCGTCAACGTCGACATCACCGCCTACAAGCACGGCGTGCACGGCGACACCGACGCCACCTTCCTCGTCGGGGACGTCGACGAGGAGTCCCGCCTGCTGGTCGAGCGCACGCACGAGGCGATGATGCGCGGCATCAAGGCCGTCGCCCCCGGCCGGGAGATCAACGTCATCGGGCGGGTCATCGAGACCTACGCCCGGCGCTTCGGCTACGGCGTCGTCCGGGACTTCACGGGGCACGGCGTCGGCGAGGCCTTCCACTCCGGCCTCGTGGTCCCCCACTACGACGCCGCCCCGCACTACGACACGGTCATGGAGGCCGGCATGGTGTTCACCATCGAGCCGATGCTCAACCTCGGCACGCCGGACTGGGACATGTGGGAGGACGGCTGGACGATCGTGACCAAGGACCGGCGCCGCAGCGCCCAGTTCGAGCACACGCTCGTCGTGACCGACACCGGCGCCGAGATCCTGACGCTCCCGTGACCGCCCGGACCCCCGCGCCGCTGCACGGCACCGCCTTCGGCATCGACATCGGCGGCAGCGGCATCAAGGGCGCACCCGTCGACCTGGCGAAGGGTGAGTTCAGTGCCCCGCGCGTCCGGATCCCGACGCCGCAGCCGGCCACGCCCGCCGCGGTGGCCGCCACGGTGGCGGAGGTCGTCGACTCCTTCCACCTGCCGGCGGACCTCCCCATCGGGGTGACCTTCCCCGCCGTCATCCAGCACGGCGTCGCGCGGTCCGCGGCGAACGTCGACGACTCGTGGATCGGCACCGACGTCACGGCGGTCGTCGCGGCCGCGACGGGTCGGCGCGCCCTCGCGGTCAACGACGCCGACGCAGCGGGCTACGCCGAGACCCTGTACGGGGCCGCGAAGGACCGTCCCGGGGTGGTCCTCGTCGTCACCCTCGGCACCGGCATCGGCTCGTGCCTGGTCGTGGACGGCACGCTGGTGCCCAACACCGAGCTCGGCCACCTGGAGATCGACGGGCACGACGCCGAGTCCCGCGCGGCGGACAGCGCCCGCGAGCGGGAGGGCCTGGACTGGGCGCAGTGGGCGGCGCGGCTGCAGCGCTACTTCCGCGTGGTCGAGGACCTGTTCTGGCCGGACCTCATCGTCGTCGGCGGGGGCGTGAGCAAGAAGCACGCCAGCTTCCTGCCGCTGCTGGACCTGCGGACCCCGATCGTCCCGGCCGAGCTGCGCAACGCCGCGGGCATCGTGGGCGCGGCGGCCCTCGCCGCGCGCGGGGGCGAGCTGGACTGATGCCCGACCCGGGTGGTGCCGGGCCGGCCGCCCGGCGTCCGGGCCGCGAGCTCGTCGAGGTCGCACCCGGCGTGCACGTCACCACGGCCGAGCACTGGACCACGACGACGACGGTCCTGGTGGCGCGGGACGGCGGGTGCCTCGTCGTCGACCCCGCGCTCACGGTGGGCGACCTCGCGGGTCTCGCCGAGGCCCTCCGCGAACGGCGCTGGGTGGTGGAGGCGGGCTTCGCCACCCACCCGCACTGGGACCACGTCCTGTGGGCCACCGCGCTGGGGGACGTGCCCCGCTGGGCGACCCCGGAGTGCGCGGCGGTCGCCGCCCGGGACCCGGACGCCCTCCTCCGTGCCGCGGCCGACGAGGGCGCACCGGGGCACGACCCCGGCCTCGTGGGCCGGCTGGCCGCCCTGGACGGGTCGGTGCTGCCGTGGTCGCGCCCGGCCGTGGCCGTCGCGTACGCCGGGCACGCCGCCGGGTCGGCGGCCCTGCTGCTCCCGGACGCCGGGGTGCTGGCCGTGGGCGACGTGCTGTCCGACGTCGAGGTGCCGCTGCTGGACCTGGCCTCCGACGACCCGCTGCGCGACCACCATGCGGGGCTGGACCGCCTGGAGGCGGTCGCCGCCGAGCACGCCGTCGAGGTCCTCGTGCCCGGGCACGGCCACGTCACCGACGCCGCGGGCCTGCGCCGTCGGCTCGCGGCCGACCGCGCGTACCTCGACCGCCTCGCGGCCCGGCAGCCCGTCGAGGACCCCCGGCTGGCCGACGCGTGGGTGCGCGGGGAGCACGAGCGCCAGTCCCGGTGGCTGGCGGACCGCTGACCAGGGCGGGCCGCCGCTCGACCGTCAGGCGGTGACCGACGTGGGCCCGCCGAACAGCTCCGTGAGCCCGAGGATCTCGATGACCTCGCTCACGACCGGAGGCGGGTCCTGGAGCGTCACGGTGAGCCCCTCCTCGCGCCCGATCGTGCAGAGCTGGATGAGGAACGCGATCCCCGCGGAGTCGATGAACTCGACGCGACCGGTGTCCAGGACGACCGGGAGGTTCCGGTCCAGGGCGCGGGCGAGGACCGTGCCCGCCTGCTGACGCAACGCGTCGTCGATCTCGCCCCACAGGTGCGCCACGGTCGCCTCCGGCGTCTCCGTGACGGTGATCCCCCCGACAGACCCGCTCCTGGTCCAGTCAGCCATCGCACAGCCTCCCTCGGGTGGGCGTGGGACCGTCCGGTGGCGACCGTCGTCCCTGACGCCGCGAAGCCGTCCCGCCCGGGTGACCCGGGCGTGGAAGGGCCAGGTCACCGTAACGCCGCCGCCCCGAAGATCGCATCCCCGCGGCCCGGATGCGCGCCGCGCCGCCCGGTGCGACGGTGGCCGCATGACCGAATCGCTGCCCGACTCCTTCGACACCAGGCAGCCCGACCTGCCGACGCTCGCGGTGGACCCCGATCCCGAGGTCACCGAGGACGGGCAGGTCGGCCGCAAGTACCCCGCCGACCTCACCCAGGACGGCCCGGACGACGACGACGCCCCGGCGTCGGGTAAGGACACATGATGCAGATCGACAAGGCGCAGATCTTCCAGCTCCTGCAGTCCCAGGGTCAGGACGACAAGGCCCGGCAGGCGGACCGCGAGCTCCCCGGGACCGTCGACACGGACCGCGACAGCGGCCTGCTCGACAAGCTCGGCATCGACGTCTCGAGCCTTCTCGGCTCGCTCGGTGGCGGCAAGCTGGGTGGCCTGGGCGGCAAGCTCGGGCTCTGAGGACGCCCCGGAGCGTCGCCCGCGCGGCACCGCTCCGGGAGGACGAGACGACGCCGGCCCGCTCACCCGAGCGGGCCGGCGTCGTTGCGTCTCGAGCGCTCAGAGGCGGCGCGGCTCCGTCGTCGGGCGGGCATGTCGGGCCCGGTACGCGGCGACGTGCGTGCGGTTGCCGCACGTCGGTCCGCAGAACCGCCGGGACCGGTTCCGCGACAGGTCCACGTGCACGTCCTCGCAGTCCTCCGCCGCGCAGTCCCGCAACCGGCCCAGCTCGTCCCCCCGCACCACGTCCACGAACGCCATCGCGGCCTCCACCGCCATCCGTGTCGCCAGGGGCCGGTCCGGCGTCGTCGCGTGGAGGTGCCAGCCCCATCCGTCGTGCCGCACGAGCTGCGGGAGCGCCGCCGCGGACGCGAGCAGCTCGTTGGCCCCGCGGACCACGACGTCGACCTCCCCGCAGGTCCACAGGCGCCGGAGCTCGGGCCGGAGGGCCTGGACCGCCCGGAGCTCCGCCTCGTCGTGGGTGCGGCTGCCGCTGAAGTCCCACGTCCGCACGAAGGCGTCCAGGTCGGGCGGCGTCCCGAGCCGGTCGGGACGTCCCGGACCGGGCGTCGTGTTGACGAGCGCCGCCACGGTCGCGAGGGCGACCTCCGTGTCATGGGCGAAGACCATCTTGACTCCTGACGGGGCGGCTTCTAATGTCACGACCGTCCACCACTTTACCCGTGACATCCGCACCGGCGCGGACGACGCGGAGCCCGCCGGGAGACCTCATGACAGCCGCCACCACGGTGCGACCCGGCGTCGCCGCCCTCGGCCCGGGCCTGGCCCTCGCGCTGGTGTCCGCGGCGGCCTTCGGCAGCTCCGGGCCGTTCGCCAAGGCGCTCCTGGACAGCGGCTGGTCGCCCGGCGCGGCCGTGACCGCCAGGATCGGTGGCGCAGCCCTGGTCCTGCTGGTCCCGTCGCTCCTCCTCCTGCGGGGCCGGATGCACGTCCTGCGCCGGCACGCGGCACTCATGGTCACCTACGGCGTCGTGGCGATGGCCGCTGTCCAGCTCGCCTTCTTCAACGCCGTGACGACGCTGTCCGTCGGGGTCGCCCTCCTCCTGGAGTACCTCGGGGTCGTCCTCGTGGTGGTCTGGCTGTGGGTCCGGCACGGGCAGCGCCCGCGCCGCTGGACCCTGGTCGGCGTCGGGCTCGCCGTCGCCGGCCTCCTCCTCGTGCTCGACCTCGGGGGCGGCGCGAGCGTGGACCTCGGCGGCGTCCTGTGGGGTCTCGGCGCGGCCGTGGGCCTGGCCGCCTACTTCGTCCTGTCCGCCCGGGAGGCGACGGGCCTGCCGCCCCTGGTCATGGCGTGCGGCGGGATGGTCGCGGCCACGGTCGCCCTCGCCGTCGCCGGGACCGTGGGGGTCATGCCCATGACGGCGGGCACGGACGACGTCGTGCTGGCCGGCGCCGTCCTGCCGTGGTGGGCCGCCGTGCTCGAGCTCGCCCTGGTCGCGGCCGTCCTGGCGTACGCCACGGGCATCGCCGCCACCCGCCGCCTGGGGTCCAAGGTCGCCGGGTTCGTCGGGCTCACCGAGGTCATGTTCAGCCTGGTCTTCGCCTGGCTGCTGCTCGGCGAGCTGCCCCTGCCGGTGCAGCTGGCCGGCGGCGGCCTCATCGTCGCCGGTGTGCTCGCGGTCCGCTACGACGAGCTGCGCGGCGCCGGCACCGTGCCGCTGGCCGCCTCGGGAGCCGACCTGCCCGGCTCGCCGCGCGATCACGGCGCGTCCCGCTTACGGTCGGGGTTCGACCACACCGAGGAGGTAGGACCATGGGGATCTTCTCCGGGCTCCTGAAGGGCGCCCTTCTGTCCAAGCTCATCGGCCGCGTCTCCGGCTCGCGCCGCCGCCGCTACTGAGCACCCGGGCCACGGCCCGTCACCGACGCCGTCCCTGCCGTCAGGCGGGGGCGGCGTCGTCGTCCCCGGCCGCGGGGGCGCCGTCGTCGTCCCCGGCCGCGAGGGCACCGGGCTGCGGGCCGGCCAGGCGAGCGGAGACCTCCGGGAACCAGGGCTGCTCCCCCGCCGCCGCCTGCGCCCGCGACAGCCGCTCCCGGGCGCGAGGGCGTCCCGCGGATGCCCACGTAGCGCTCGGTGACCGCGCCGTCCTCGTCCCGCTCGTAGACGACGGCGAGCCCGTCGCCGAGCTCGACGGTCCGGGTGTCCGGACGGGACGCACCCGGCGTGCGACGGAGCGCGGCGCGCCACGACCACCGACCCATCGCCGCCTCCTCCCGACCCGCCGCCCGGCCCACGGGCCCGTCCGACCCCTGGAGGTCGAGCAGCACGACCTCCCCGGGGGCGCCCGGCGGACGCCACCGCGGAGGTGGGTGGATGAGTCGGCCTGTACGCCGGGTTCTGTCCCCGCGCGCGGTCTCCCCCGCGCGGGTGGCGGCCATCCCTCTAGGACGTACGTTGCCGCACGCCTCCAGCGGTCTACCCGGGAGCTCGGGCGAGCAGCCCTCGAACGCTCCCTGTCTGACCTTGCTCCAGGTGGGGTTTACCGAGCCGCACCGGTCACCCGGCACGCTGGTGGTCTCTTACACCACCGTTTCACCCTGACCCCGTCGCCGGCCGAGGCCGGACGTCGAGGCGGTCTGTTCTCTGTGGCACTGTCCCGCGGGTCACCCCGGGTGGGCGTTACCCACCACCTTGCTCTGCGGAGCCCGGACGTTCCTCGGCGAGGTCTCCCTCGACGCGACCGCCCGGCCGACTCATCCACCCCCAGCCTAACCCGGCGACGGCCTCGCCCCGGGCACCGGCGCCGAACGGGGAACCTCCATGGCGCTGGGCGCCACGGGCTCTCCCCGGTCGAGCGGTGCCGCGACGCCGACCGCCCGCGGACCGCGTCCGACGACGGCGCCGCGGCGGCTTACCCTTCCGGGGTGCTCGTGCTCCTCCCGCCCTCCGAGGGCAAGACCGCGCCGGCGCAGGGGACGCCGGTCGACCTCCCCGACCTCACCGGGGCGGCGGCGCTCACGACCACCCGACGTGCCGTGCTGCGGGCGCTGGTCCGGGCCTCGAAGCGCCGGGACGCGCTCGAGGTGCTCGGCGTCGGGGCGTCGCTGGCCGACGAGGTGGCGCGCAACGTCGCCCTGCCCGAGGCGCCGGCCGCCCCCGCCAGGACCGTGTACACGGGGGTCCTCTACGGCGCGGCGGGGCTCCACGACCTCGACGACGCCGCCCTGGAGCGCGCCCAGCGCTGTGTCCGGACCGTCTCCGCGCTGTGGGGCGCGGTCGCGCCGCAGGACCGCATCCCGGCCTACCGCCTGTCCATGGGCACGGACCTGGCAGGCGTCGGACCGCTCGCCGCGGCCTGGCGCCGCCCCCTCGGCCGGGCCCTCGACGCGGCGGCACGCGAGCGGCTCGTCGTGGACTGCCGCTCCGCCGCCTACGCCGCGGCATGGACGCCGCCGACCGACGGGCCCGGTGTCGTGGAGGTGCGCGTCCTGCGCGAGGCCGAGGGCCGGCGCACCGTCGTGTCGCACTGGGCCAAGCACACGCGCGGGCTGCTGACCCGACACCTCGTGCGGCGCGAGGGCGCCGAGCCCGCGGACCCGGCCGAGCTCCTCGCCGCGGCCGGGGAGATGGTCGGGCGCGACGTCCTCGACGTGGAGCTCACGGCAGGCCCGAGGGGCCGGCACGTCCTCTCCCTCGTCGTCGCGGGCCTGACGGCGTCCTGACACCGGGGCTCTGCGACGCCTGGCGCGGGGGCCGTCCCGTCAGAGGTCGGTCGGCAGGCCGACGGTGACGGCCTCGCGCATCCCGTCCGGCCACCACCGGACCACGCTGACCGACGCGGGCAGCACCCGCAGCCACGGCCACGCGTGCGCGGGCATCCCGAGCGTCACGCCGACGGCGGCGCGGATCGCCATGGCGTGGCTCACGACCACGACCGTGCGGCCGGTGCCGGCCTGCAGCAGGGCCTCCAGGCCGGCCTGCACCCGCACCCCGACGGCGGCCAGCGACTCCCCTCCCGGCGCCGCGACCGTCGGGTCCTCGTACCAGCGACGCAGCTGCCCGGGCCACCGCTCGTCGACCTCGTCGACGCCGAGCCCCTCCCAGTCGCCGAAGTCGACCTCCGCGAACGCCGCGTCGGTGTGCACGTGCTGACCGATCCGCCGGCCGATGGCCGCGGCCGTCTCCTGGGTGCGGACCATCGGCGAGGCGACGACGTGCGTCGGGTAGCGCAGGTCCGGCCACACCGCCCGGCCCACGCGGTGGACCAGGTCGGCGGCGCGGGCGGCCTGGACCCGTCCGGACCGGGCGAGCGACGGGCCGGGCACGGACGACCCCGACAGCGCCCGGGTCAGCGTGAGGTCCGTCTCCCCGTGCCGGACCAGCAGGACGGTGAGCGGCTCCACGTCGTCGAACCGCATCGCCGACCCCGAGGGGCGCGGCGCGGGACCGGAGGCCGGGGCGTCGTCGTCGGCCGTCCGCTCGGCTGCGTCCGCAGCGGGGGCGGTCCCGCCCGCGTCGGGGAAGTCCCGGCGCACCTCCTCGCGCCGGTCCATCGCCTCGTTGGCCAGCGCGTCGGCGGCACCGTTGCGGGCGCGCGGCACCCACGTGTACGTCACCTGCTCCGCGGGCAGCACCTCCCGGGCCTGGGCGGCGAGCCGCTGCATGTCCGCGTGCTTGATCTGCCAGCGGCCGGACATCTGCTCCACGACCAGGCGCGAGTCCATCCGCACCTCCACGGACGCCGCCGGGTCGATCTCGCGGGCGGCCTCGAGCCCGGCCACGAGGGCCGTGTACTCGGCGACGTTGTTCGTGGTCACCCCGAGGTGCCCCGCCCGCTCGGCGAGGACCACCCCGGTCCCGGCGTCGCGGACGAGCGCGCCGTACCCGGCGGGACCGGGGTTCCCGCGCGACCCGCCGTCGGCCTCGACGAGGAGCCGACGGGCCGTCATCGGGCGGGGTCCGCCTGGCGCACGAGGATGCGGCCGCACTCCTCGCACCGCGCGACCTGCTCCGGCGGCGCCGCGGTCATGCGCGCGACGTCGGAGGGGTTGAGCTCGAGCCGGCAGCCCTCGCACGTGCGCCCGCGCAGGAGCGCGACGGCGAGCCCGCCGAGCTGGCCCCGCAGGCGGTCGTAGAGGGTGACCAGGGCCGCGTCCAGGCCCTCGGCACGCTGCGCGCGGTCGGTCTGAACCGCCCGCGCCTGCTCGTCGATGGCGGCGAGCTCCCGCTCGAGGTCGGCCGCGAGGCGGTCGCGCTGGGCGAGCAGCTCGTCCCGCGCGCTGGTCAGCTCGGCGAGCGCCGTCTCGTGCGCCTCGACGCGCTCCATCACCTCGAGCTCGACCTCCTCCAGCGCCTCCTGGCGGCGCACCAGGTTCTCCAGCTCGCTGCTCAGCGCCTGCACGTCCTTGACGCTCGCGCTGCCGGAGTCCATCCGGGCCTGGTCGCGGGCCGCCCTGCTGCGGACCTGCTCGACGTCCTGCTCGGCCTTGGCGAGCTCGCGCTTGAGGTCGCCGAGGGCCGTGCGGGAGGTGACGTGCGCGTTCTCGACGTCGTCGAGCCGTGCCTGCAGCTCGGCGGCCTGCGCGCGCAGCGGGTGGTTCGTCCGCTGGTGGGCGAGCTGGGCCAGGCGCGTGTCGAGCGCCTGGACCTCCAGCAGCCGGTGCTGGTCGGCGACGGGGGCAGTGGTCACAGGGGTGTCTCCTCGGCGGCTCAGCGGTGGTCGGGCGACGCGACGCGCGCGGTCCAGGGGTCGGTCCGCAGGGTGCTCACCCGGGTCTCCACCGTAGTGCCCGCCGCGGCGGCGTCGGCCTCGAGCAGTGCTGCCGCACGGGCCAGCCAGGGCCACTCGCTGGCGAAGTGGGCGACGTCGACGAGGAACGGCCGGCTCGGCCCCGCCGCGCCGCGTCGGCGGGACTCGAACACGGCGCGCTCCCGCAGCTCGGACGCCGGGTGGTGGCGCAGGTCCGCCGTCAGGTACGCGTCCGCCCCGCTGGCCCGGACCGCGTCGAACAGCGAGTCGCCGGACCCGCCGACGACGGCGACGCGGCGCACGACGGCCTCGAGGTCGCCCGCCAGGCGCACCCCCTGCTCCGTGGCGGGAAGGGCCGTCGCGACCCGCTCCCCGAACGCCGCCAGGGTGAGGTCACCGGGCAGCGTCCCGACCCGCCCGATGCCGGTGCTCCCCGGCAGCGCCGCGAGCTCGAGGACGTCGAACGCCGGCTCCTCGTAGGGGTGCGTGGAGCGCAGTGCGGCGAGCACCCGGGACCGGAGCCGGCGCGGGGCGACCATCTCGACGCGCGTCTCGTCGACCCGCTCGACCTGCCCGGCCCGCCCGACGGCCGGCTGGGCCGCCTCGCCCGGCACGAAGGTGCCGGTGCCCGTCGTCGTCCACGCGCAGCGGGAGTACTCCCCCAGCGCCCCGGCGCCCGCCTCGGCGAGGGCGTCGACGAGCCGCTCGGCGTCCGGCGTGGGGACGAACACCACGACCTTGTCCAGGTCCTCGGCGGGCACCGGCGTGAGCGGCTCCAGGTCGACCAGGCCCACGGCCTCGGCCAGCGCGTCCGCGACCCCGTCGCGGGCCGCGTCCGCGTTCGTGTGCGCGACGTGCAGGGCGCACCCGGCGCGCACCAGCCGGTGGACGACCGCCCCCTTGAAGCCCGTCGCCGCCACCGAGTGGACCGGACGCAGGAGCAGGGGGTGGTGGGTCACGAGCAGGTCCGCGCCCCAGGCGATCGCCTCCTCGACGACGTCCAGCGTCGGGTCGACCGCCAGCAGGACGCGGCGGACGGGCTGGTCCGGGTCGCCGCACACCGTGCCGACGGCGTCCCACGACTCCGCCGAGGAGGGCGGGTACCGGCGGTCCAGCAGGTCGACGACGGCTGCCAGGTCGAGGGCCGGGAGCGGTACGGGCGCGGTGGTCACGCCGGGAACGCTACGCGGAGGCGGGTGTGCGGCGCACCGGGCGGGTGCGGGGAGCAGCAGGACCGCTGGGAGCCGCGCCAGCGGGGACGGGTGGGCCCGGCCGGTCTCGAACCGACGACCTCCGCGGTGTAAGCGCGGCGCTCTGACCAACTGAGCTACAGGCCCGACGGCGGCACAGCCTACCGCCGCGCCGGTGGCCGGGCCCCGCGTCAGAGCGCGGCGAGCGCCGCGCGGTACTCGCCCAGGTCGCGCGCCACGCCCCGCGGGTTCACCAGGCTCCAGCGGACGATGCCGTCCCCGTCGACGAGGAAGCTCCCCCGCAGCGCCATGCCCGAGGCGTCGTCGAAGACCCCGAACGCCCGGGCGGCCGCCCCGTGCGGCCAGAAGTCCGAGAGCAGGTCGTAGCCGAAGCCCTCCTGCTCCGACCACGCGCGCAGCGCGGGCACGGGGTCGCAGGACACGGCGAGCAGGCGGACGCCCGCGGCCTCGAAGTCCTCGATGTTGTCCCGCAGCTCGCACAGCTCCGTGGTGCACGTGCGCGAGAAGGCGAACGGGTAGAACACCAGGGCCACGGGTCCGCCGCGCAGTCCGGAGAGCGTGACCGGCGAGCCGTGCGCGTCCAGGAGCGTCACGTCGGGCGCGGCGTCACCCGGCGCCGGCGCTCCCGCGGCGACGTCCTGGGCGACCCCGGCCGAGCCGGACGTCACTTGCCGCGTCCGCGGGTGCCGAGGCGGGTCGCGGACCAGACGGGCGCGATCGTCAGGGTGCTCGTGGCGTGGAGGCCGGCCGTCGTGGCCGCCTCCTCGATCTCCGAGTGGGGGACGTGACCCGGGCGACCGGCCTTGGGGGTCAGGAGCCAGATGAGGCCGCCGTCGTCCAGGGCCGCGCGGACGTCCACCATCGCGTCGGTGAGGTCGGTGAGGTCACCGTCCTCCTCGCGCCACCAGAGGATGACGGCGTCGGTGACGTCGTCGTAGTCCTCGTCGACGAGCTCGCCGCCGACCGTCTCCTCGATCGCGGCCCGGAGGTCCTGGTCGACGTCGTCGCCGTAGCCCCACTCCTGGACCACCTGACCGGCCGTGAAGCCCAGCTTCGCGGCGCCGGTGCCGCCGTGGCCCAGCGAGGGCTGTGCGGTCGTACCCACCTCGAGTCGTTCCCTTCGTCCTGTCCGACGTCCCCTGCTGCGCGGGCCCGCTGCCGGTGTCCCCGCAGGGGCCACACGCTAGCCCACAGGATGCTCCTGACGTGTGGCAAGCGCCACAACGGACGCCCACCGCCTCCCTCGGACCGGTTCTCGGTGTGACTTTGCCCGGTCGTGGGGAACACAATGGTCGGACGACCTCGACCCCGCCGCTGCGCCGACCGCGCACCGGCAGCCGCGGGTCGACCCGAGCGCCGCCGCAACCACGGTGGTGCGGACGAGAGGTGAGGTTGCTGGTGGCTGCACGCGACACGACGGGTCCGCTGATCAACGGGCTCCTCAGCACGGTCCCCGACATCGACCCGGAGGAGACCGGCGAGTGGGTCGAGTCCTTCGACGGGCTCGTCGACGAACGCGGCGGCCCCCGCGCCCGGTACGTCCTGCTGAACCTCCTCAAGCGGGCCCGGGAGCGCAACATCGCGGTCCCGACGTCGCTGAACACGCCCTACGTCAACACGATCGGCGTGCACGAGGAGCCCTACTTCCCCGGTGACGAGGCGGTCGAGCGGCGCTTCCGCAGCTGGATGCGCTGGAACGCCGCCGTGATGGTCACCCGCGCGCAGCGGCCCGAGGTGAGCGTCGGTGGGCACATCTCGTCCTTCGCGTCCGTCGCGACCCTGTACGAGGTCGGCTTCAACCACTTCTTCCGCGGCAAGGACCACCCCGGCGGCGGGGACCAGGTGCTCTTCCAGGGTCACGCCTCCCCCGGCATCTACGCCCGCGCGTTCCTCGAGGGGCGGCTCACGCCCGAGCAGCTCGACGCGTTCCGTCAGGAGGTCTCCGTCCCGGGCGGCGGCCTGTCGTCGTACCCGCACCCGCGGCTCATGCCCGACTTCTGGGAGTTCCCCACCGTCTCGATGGGCCTGGGCCCCGCGTCGGCGATCTACCAGGCGTGGGTCAACCGGTACATGCACAACCGCGGCATCAAGGACACGGCCGAGCAGCGCGTGTGGGCGTTCCTCGGCGACGGCGAGATGGACGAGCCGGAGAGCCGCGGCATGCTCCAGCTCGCGGCGCAGCAGGGCCTGGACAACCTGACCTTCGTCGTCAACGCGAACCTCCAGCGCCTCGACGGCCCGGTCCGCGGCAACGGCAAGATCATCCAGGAGCTCGAGGCGTTCTTCCGCGGCGCGGGCTGGAACGTCATCAAGGTCGTCTGGGGCCGGGAGTGGGACGCGCTGCTGAACGCGGACAAGGACCGCGCGCTCGTCAACCTCATGAACACCACGCCCGACGGCGACTTCCAGACGTACCGCGCCGAGAACGGCGCCTTCATCCGCGAGCACTTCTTCGGGCGCGACCCGCGCACCAAGGCGCTCGTGGAGCGGATGACCGACGACGAGATCTGGGCGCTCAAGCGCGGCGGTCACGACTACCGCAAGATCTACGCCGCCTATGCCGCCGCCACGGCCCACACCGGGCAGCCGACCGTGATCCTCGCCCACACCATCAAGGGCTACGGGCTGGGGTCCAGCTTCGCCGGGCGCATGGCCACGCACCAGATGAAGAAGCTCAAGTCGGACGACCTCAAGGCCCTGCGCGACTCCCTGCGCATCCCGATCGAGGACGACCAGCTCGAGGACCCGTACACGGCGCCGTACTACCACCCCGGCCAGGACGCGCCGGAGATCCAGTACATGCAGGAGCGGCGCCGAGCGCTCGGCGGCTTCGTCCCGGAGCGCCGCACGCGCCACTCGGAGATCACGCTGCCCGAGGCCAAGGTCTACGAGATCCTCGCCAAGGGCTCCGGCCAGCAGATGGTCGCGACGACCATGGCGTTCGTCCGGCTGCTCAAGGACCTCATCAAGGACAAGGGCTTCGGCAACCGGATCGTGCCGATCATCCCCGACGAGGCCCGTACGTTCGGCCTGGACTCGATCTTCCCCAGCGCGAAGATCTTCAACACCCAGGGCCAGAACTACCTCGCCGTCGACCGCGAGCTGATGCTGTCCTACAAGGAGTCGGAGTCGGGTCAGATCCTGCACACCGGCATCAACGAGGCCGGCTCGGCCGCGGCGTTCCAGGCCGTCGGCACCTCCTACGCCACGCAGGGCGAGGTCATGGTGCCGGTCTACATCTTCTACTCGATGTTCGGCTTCCAGCGGACCGGCGACCAGTTCTGGGCGGCCGGCGACCAGATGACCCGCGGCTTCATCATCGGCGCGACCGCCGGGCGCACCACGCTGACCGGTGAGGGCCTGCAGCACGCCGACGGCCACTCGCCGATCCTGGCGAGCACCAACCCGGCCGTCGTCCACTACGACCCGGCCTACGGGTACGAGATCCGGCACATCGTCCGCGACGGCCTGCAGCGCATGTACGGCGACGACGGGCGGGACCCCAACGTCATGTACTACCTGACGGTCTACAACGAGCCGATGCTCCAGCCGGCCGAGCCGGAGGACGTCGACGTCGAGGGCATCCTGCGGGGCATCCACCGGATCTCCGTCGCCGAGGGTGAGGGCCCCCGGGCCCAGATCCTCGCCTCGGGGGTCGGGGTGCCGTGGGCCCTGGAGGCCCAGGAGCTCCTGGCCGACGACTGGGGCGTGCGGGCGGACGTGTGGTCGGTGACCAGCTGGAACGAGCTGCGGCGCGACGGCCTGGCGGCCGACGAGCACAACTTCCTGCACCCCGACGCCGAGGAGCGGACGCCGTACCTCACGCAGAAGCTCCGCGACGCCCAGGGTCCGTTCGTCGCCACGAGCGACTTCACGCACCTCGTGCCGGACCAGGTCCGTCCGTGGGTGCCCGGCGACTTCGCCACCCTCGGTGCCGACGGCTTCGGCTTCTCGGACACCCGCGCTGCCGCGCGCCGCTTCTTCAAGATCGACGGCCCGTCCGTCGTCGTGAAGGTGCTGCAGCAGCTCGCCCGCCGTGGCGAGGTCGACCGGAGCCTCCCGGGCCAGGCGATCGAGCGCTACCAGCTGCACGACGTCCGCGCGGGCACGTCCGGCGCGGCCGGCGGCGACGCGTGAGCACGGGGCACTGAGGCCGCTCCCGTCGGAGCGGCACGACCGAGGCCCCACCCATCGGGTGGGGCCTCGGTCGTGCCACCACCGCACGGTCGCCGTCGCTCGTTGACCGCCCCGCGGACCGGTCGTAGATTCGGACCGCCGACCAGTCGACGGTCGCCTGGTCCGCGCTGGAGGCGTCATGCTCTCCGACTTCCCCGCGATGCCCGTGCTGGCCGTCACCGACCTCGACCGCGCACGGCGCTTCTACGAGGACACCCTCGGTCTCTCCCCGGGCGGTGAGGCGCCCGACGGGGTGGTCTACCGTGCCGGTGGGGTGGACCTCCTCGTCTACCCGTCGGCCTACGCGGGTACGAACAAGGCCACCGCTGTGGGCTTCCAGCTCCCCGAGGACGCCTTCGACGACGAGGTCGCCCGGCTGCGCGAGCGCGGGGTGGACTTCCAGGAGTTCGAGATGGAGGGGCTCACCTGGCGCGACGGCGTCGCCGAGATGGAGGGCATGCGCTCGGTGTGGTTCGCCGACCCCGACGGCAACATCCTCAACATCGGGACCCCGCCCGCCGCCGGGTGACACGCCAGGCCGACCGACCGGGTGCGGCCCGGAGGGTCGAGCGGACCTACCTCCTGCTCGTGCTGGGGAACACGCTCGCCTCCTCGTTCATCTGGGGCGTCAACACGCTCTTCCTGCTGGACGCGGGCCTGACCAACCTCGAGGCGTTCGCCGCGAACGCGTTCTTCACCCTGGGCGTCGTGCTGTTCGAGGTGCCCACCGGCGTCGTGGCGGACACCTGGGGCCGACGCACCTCGTACCTGCTCGGCACGGTGACCCTGGCCGTGACGACGCTCCTGTACCTCGGGCTGTGGCAGGTGGGCGCGCCCTTCTGGCAGTGGGCGGTCAGCTCCGTGCTCCTCGGTCTCGGCTTCACCTTCTTCTCCGGGGCGCTCGAGGCGTGGGTGGTGGACGCCCTGCGTCACGAGGGGTGGGCCGGTGACCTCGAAGGCGTGTTCGGGCGCGCGCAGGTCGTCATGGGGGCCGCGATGCTGACCGGCTCGGTCGTCGGCGGCCTGGTCGCGCAGGCCACCTCCCTCGGCGTCCCGTACCTCCTGCGCGTCGGCACCCTCGTCGTGATGGCGGTGGTCGCAGCGCTCCTGATGCGCGACATCGGCTTCGTCCCGGACCGGACCCGGCCGACCGCGGTCGTGGTGCGCGAGATCGCCCGCGAGTCGGTCCGCGCCGCAGGAGGCCGCCCACCGGTCCGCAACCTCATGGCTGCCGGGGCCTTCACCACGGGGGTCGGCTTCTACGCCTTCTACGCGATGCAGCCGTTCCTGCTCGACCTGTACGGGCGGAGCGGCGCGTACGCGGTCGCCGGCCTGGCAGCCGCCGTCGTCGCCGGGTCCCAGATCGTCGGTGGCGTCCTGGCCCCGCGGCTGCGCGCTGCCGTCCGCCGTCGCACGACGGCGATCATGGCCGGGACCCTGGTGAGCGCCGTCGTCCTCGCCGTGCTGGGCGTGACGACGTCGTTCCCGGTCGCCCTGGCACTCCTCGTCGTCTCGGGGCTCGCCCAGGCCGCCGTCGCGCCGGTCCGGCAGGCGCTGCTCAACGACCTCGTCCCGTCAGGGCAGCGCGCCACGCTGCTCTCGGCGGACTCGCTCGTGGGCGGCACGGGCGGCGTGGTGGTCCAGCCCCTCCTGGGGCGGGCGGCCGACGTGTGGGGGTACGGGGGCTCCTACGTACTGGGTGCCGCTGTGCAGCTCGTCGCGGTGCCGCTCGTGCGCCGTGCCCGGCACGGCGCGGGCGACGCCGACCTCCGGGCCGCCGTCCCGGTGCCGGGAGCACCGACCTGACCGGCGTCGGGACGGGGCGGCCGTCCCGCCGGTCCCTCCCCCGGTCGGGTCAGGGTCCCGGGATGTGCTCGCCGGCCTCGGCCACCCGTCGCTCGAGCTCGGGCTTGACCGCGGCGACGGCCCGGGTGTCGGGGTGCAGGTCCAGCGCGGCGAGGTGGTGCTTGGCCTCGAGGGGACGGTCGGCCTCGAGGGCGGCCAGCACGAGGTGCCGTCCCACCTCGGGCGTGTGCTCCTTGGCACGCCAGTGCCCGACGCCGAGGCCCAGGGCCTCGACCGGCATGCCGGCCTCGCGCAGGACCGCGAGGCCCTCGGCGAGCGCGTGGCCCGACGGGTCACGCTCGGCCGCCGTCTGCAGGCGGCGCAGCATGCCCTCGTGGTCGTCGTGGACGGACAGCCGCGCGAGCTCCACCAGCGGGTACCAGGCGCGCGGGTGGCCGGCCAGCTCCTCCGCCAGCGCCCAGACCGCGAGGTCGGCCGCACGCTGCTTCTCCACCTCGTCCTGCGGCGCCGTCAGCGGGTCGCCGTCGGGGCCCATCTCCGCGGCGCGGCGTCGGACGATCTCCGCCAGCGCCTGGAACGCGCGGACGTCGTTGGGGTCCTCGTGCAGGAGGGCACGGACCGAGTCCTCGTGGATCGTGTCGCGTCGACGGGCGGACGTCGGGCGGCGCACGCCGACCTTCGACGCCGAGACCGGACGGCGCAGGAGCCGACGGAGCCGTGGGAGCAAAACCATAGGACGACCATAACGGCATCATGGGTTCGCCATCCTGCCGAACCATGACCGCAGTCGGGCGGCGCCTGACCGGGCGCTCAGGCCGCGGCCAGGACCCCGCCAGGCCGCGGACGCAGCGGCGACCGTGACGGGCGACGTCCGGCCCGGCCCGGCCCGCACCCGTGCGACGTTGTAGACAGACGACAACAGATCCCGACCCCGACGGCGCGCCACCCCTATGCTGCGGCCATGGCCCGCCAGGCGATCCGCGACCAGGCGCACACGTTGCGCCGTCTGCACGACGGCAGCGGCCTGCTCGCCGCCGCCGCCCTGCGCAAGCTCGACGAGAACCTCCCGTGGTACCGCGCCCTGCCCGCGGAGGACCGGTCGTGGCTCGGTCTGGTCGTCCAGGCCGGCATCAGCAACTTCATCACCTGGTTCTCCGACCCCGCCACGCCCCCGCACGGCGCCGGGGAGATCTTCGCCGCGGCACCGCCGGAGCTGACGCGCTCCATCTCCCTGCAGCACACCCTCCAGCTCGTCCGCCTCATCGTCGAGGTGGTCGAGGACCACAGCGAGCGGCTCGCCGCCCCGGGCGGGGAGCGTGACCTCCGCGAAGCGGTCCTCCGCTACTCCCGCGAGGTGGCCTTCTCCGCCGCGGAGGTCTACGCCCGGGCCGCGGAGGTCCGCGGCGCATGGGACGCGCGCCTCGAGGCACTCGTGGTCGACGCCCTGGTCCGGGGGGACGCCGACGACGCGCTGCGGTCCCGGGTGGCCGCGCTCGGCTGGAGCGGCCACGGCAAGGCGCTCGTCATGGTCGGCACGACGTCCCACCCGCTCGACGACGTGCGCGCGGCGGAGCTGCGGCGGGCGACCCGCCGCGCCGCCGACGACGCCCTGGTCGGCATCCAGGGCGACCGGCTCGTCGTCGTGCTCGGCGGCGAGGGGGACCTCCGGGCGGCGGCGGCCTCGCTGCTCGCCCGCTTCGGGCCCGGTCCGGTGGTCATCGGCCCCTCCGTCCCGAGCCTCGCCGAGGCGGCCCGCTCCGCGTCGGCGGCGCTCGCCGGGCTCGCGGCGGCCCGGGCGTGGCCCACGGCCCCGCGTCCGGTGCTCGCCGACGAGCTGCTGCCCGAACGGGTGCTGGTCGGTGACACGGTGGCCCGCCGGACGCTGGTCGAGCAGGCGTACGCGCCGCTCCTGGCGGCGGGCGGCTCGCTGCTGGAGACCCTCGCGGCGCACGTGGAGCACGGCCGGTCCCTCGAGGCCGCCGCCCGCGTGCTCTACGTGCACCCGAACACCGTGCGGTACCGGCTGCGCAAGGTCGCCGAGGTGACGGGCTGGGACCCGCTGGACGCCCGCGAGGCGTACGTGCTGCAGACCGCACTGGCGCTGGGACGGCTCGACGGCGGCACGTGAGGGACGCGCCTGCGGACCGCGCAGGGACCGCGCAGGCGTTGTAGGAACTCGACAAGGTCGCGCGGCGAGGTTGGTGCTCGTCGTAGCCCGGGCCCCCCGGGGCCGACCGGCACAGTGAGCGGGTGCTTGCGATCGTCTGCCCGGGTCAGGGCTCCCAGACCCCCGGCTTCCTCTCCCCCTGGCTCGACCTCCCCGGCGTCCGGGAGCAGGTCGAGGGCCTGTCCGACGCCGCCGGCGTGGACCTGGTCCGCCACGGCACGGAGTCGGACGCGGAGACGATCCGGGACACCGCCGTGGCCCAGCCGCTCATCGTGGCCGCGTCGCTGGTGGCGCTGCGGGTCCTCCTGGACGGGCGCTCCCCGGAGGACGTCGCCGGGGTGACGGCCGGCCACTCCGTCGGCGAGCTCGCCGCCGCGGCGGTCGCCGGCGTGCTGACGGACGACGGCGCCGTGGGGCTCGTGGCGCACCGCGCCCGGGCCATGGCGGACGCAGCCGCGGCCGAGGCCACCGGGATGAGCGCCGTCGTCGGCGGCGACCCCCAGGGCGTGCTCGAGGCGATCGCCGCCGCCGGGCTCCACCCGGCGAACGTCAACGGGGGCGGCCAGGTCGTGGCCGCCGGGTCGCTCGAGGCCCTCGCGGCCCTGGCGGCCGCGCCCCCGGCCAAGGCACGGGTCATCCCCCTCCAGGTCGCCGGGGCGTTCCACACCCCCTACATGCAGACGGCGCACGAGCGCTTCGCCGCGGTCGCCACCGGCTGGCCGGCCGCGGACCCGCGGCTGCTGCTGCTCTCCGACGCCGACGGCGCCGCCTACCCCGCCTCGCCACAGGCGCCGTTCGGTCGCGCGGCGGACGTCCTGGCGCGCCTCGCGGCGCAGGTCGTCGCGCCGGTCCGCTGGGACCTGTGCCAAGAGACGATGCTCGCCCTGGGCGTCACGGGCCTCGTGGAGCTGGCGCCGGCAGGGGTGCTCACGGGCCTGGCGCGGCGTACGCTGCCGGGCGTGGAGACGGTGGCGGTGAAGTCGCCCGCCGACGTCGACGCCGCCCTGGACCTCGTCGCCCGCCACGGTGCCGCCCGGGACGCGTCCCGGCCCGGACCGGACGCGACCCCGTCCCCGACCGCCGAGGAGACCCCCGCGTGACCCGCCCCGTCCTGACCCAGGCCACCGGCCCGGCCCACTCCCGCATCCTCGGGCTGGGCGCGGCCCGCGGCGAGCACGTCGTGACGAACGACGACGTCGCCGGCCCGATCGACTCCTCCGACGAGTGGATCCGCCAGCGCACGGGCATCGTCACGCGACGACGCTCCGGTGCCGACACTGACGTCCTCGACCTCGCCGAGGCCGCGGCCCGGGACGCCATCGCGGACGCCGGGCTGACCGGCGCGGACATCGACGCGGTGATCCTCTCCACGGTCACGTACTTTCACCAGACGCCCGCCGGTGCCGCCGTGCTGGCGGACCGGCTCGGCGCGACCCCGGCCGCCGCCTACGACATCTCCGCGGCGTGCGCCGGCTACACGTACGGCATCGGGCAGGCGGACGCGCTCGTCCGTTCCGGCAACGCGCGCAACGTGCTGGTGATCGGCGCGGAGAAGATGAGCGACTTCATCGACCCGACCGACCGGTCGATCTCCTTCCTGCTCGGCGACGGCGCGGGCGCCGTCGTCATCGGCCCCTCGGACACGCCGGGCATCGGCCCGACGGTCTGGGGCTCGGACGGCTCGATGGCCCAGAGCATCCGCCAGACGGCGTCGTGGAAGGACGCGTTCGAGCAGGACGAGCCGTGGCCGACGCTCCGCCAGGAGGGCCCGACCGTCTTCAAGTGGGCGGCCTGGCAGATGGCGCCCGTGGCGGAGAAGGCGGTCGCCGCGGCGGGGCTCACCGTCGACGACATCGACGTCTTCGTGCCCCACCAGGCGAACATGCGGATCATCGACCAGATGATCAAGCAGCTGAAGCTGCCCGAGAAGGTCGTCGTGGGGCGCGACATCGCCGACACCGGCAACACCTCCGCCGCCTCGATCCCGCTGGCGATCGAGCGGCTGAAGCGCGAGGGTCAGGCGTCCTCGGGCGACCTCGCGCTCCAGATCGGCTTCGGCGCGGGGCTCGTCTACGCGGCCCAGGTCGTCGTCCTTCCCTGAGCCCACCCTTGGACCCCGGCGCCCGCGGGCGCCGACCGCACGACCCCAGGTGCTGCCCGCCGGGCAGGACCGAGACACCACGAGGAGACACACATGGCGTACAGCGAGCAGGAGATCCTGGAGGGCCTGGCGGAGATCGTCAGCGAGGAGACCGGTCTGCCGACGGACTCGGTCACGTCCGAGAAGTCCTTCACCGACGACCTCGACATCGACTCCCTGTCGATGATGACGATCGTCACGCTCGCCGAGGAGAAGTTCTCCGTCCGCATCCCCGACGACGAGGTCAAGAACCTGACCACGGTCGGCGACGCGGTCAGCTACATCGCGGGCGCGCAGGAGTGACCCCCGGCGGAGGCAGCCTGCCTCCGCACACCGTCGGCCGGGACGCGACCGTGACGCGTCCGGCCCCG
>NZ_AXCW01000013.1 GCF_000603945.1 Actinotalea ferrariae CF5-4
CGTGACCCCCCGGGTCACGTCAGCACCCACCACAGCACCGGCCCCGCACGCCCCCGGCCCCGGCCGACGGCGCGGCGCCCGCCCCGCCCGCCCCTCGGGCGGACCCCGTCCGCGGCCCGCCGCGAACCTGGAGGAACCGTGACCACCGCACCCGACGTCGTCGTCACCGGTCTCGGCGCGACCACGCCGCTCGGCGGGGACGTGCCCAGCACCTGGCAGGCCGCCCTCGCCGGGACATCCGGCGCCCGGACCCTCGAGAACGACTGGGCCGACACCTACGAGATCCCCGTCCGCTTCGCGGCCCAGCTGGCCGTGCCGGCCGCGGACGTCCTGCCGCGGCCGGAGACCAAGCGGATGGACCCGTCCGCGCAGTACGCCATCGTCGCCGCGCGCGAGGCGTGGTCGGACGCGGGCTCCCCGGAGATCGACCCGGACCGCCTGGGGGTCGTCGTCTCCTCCGGCATCGGGGGCATCTGGACGACCCTCGACGCCTGGGACACCCTGCGCGCGAAGGGCGCCCGCCGCGTCCTGCCGATGACGGTCCCGATGCTCATGCCCAACTCCCCAGCCGCCTACGTCGAGCTCGAGCTCGGCGCCCGCGCGGGTGCCCACGCTCTCGTCTCCGCGTGCGCGTCCGGTGCGGAGGCGATCGGCTACGCCATCGAGATGATCCGCAGCGGCCGTGCCGACGTCGTCGTCGCGGGCGGCACCGAGGCGGCGATCCACCCCATGCCGATCGCGGCGTTCGCCGCCTCCCGCACGCTCTCGCTGCGCAACGACGACCCCGCCGGCGCGTCGCGGCCCTACGACGTCGAGCGCGACGGGTTCGTCCTCGGCGAGGGCGCCGGCATCGTCGTGCTGGAGAGCGCCGCGCACGCCGCCGCCCGCGGGGCCCGCGTCTACGCCCGGCTGTCCGGGGTGGGCCTGTCCGCCGACGGCTACCACATGACCTCCCCGGAGCCGACGGGCCGCGGTCAGATCGCCGCCCTGCGCGCGGCCCTGCAGGACGCTGAGGTCTCTCCCGCGGACGTCGTGCACGTCAACGCGCACGCGACGTCCACGGTCGTCGGTGACCTCATCGAGGCCCGCAGCGTCCGGGACGTGCTCGGGGACGCGGCCGACGGCGTCGCGCTCTCGGCCACGAAGTCCATGACGGGGCACCTCCTCGGGGGTGCCGGTGCGCTCGAGACGATCTTCACGGTCCTCGCGGTGCACGACCGCACCGCGCCGCCCACCATCAACGTCGACCAGCCGGACCCCGAGCTGGTCCTGGACCTCGTCCGCGAGCCGCGCGCGCTCCGCGCGGGCAGCATCGCCGCGATCAACAACTCCTTCGGGTTCGGCGGTCACAACGTAGCCCTGGTGGTCACCTCCGCCTGAGCCGACCCGACCCGGCCCCGCCGACCCGGCTCGGGTGGGCGAGGCATCCGGACAAGGGGCAGCGCCCGGCACCGATGGTGCCGGGCGCTGCGTCGTCCGGGTGCCGCCCCCACGGCCCGGACGAGGCGCCGGGACGGACGACGAGCGTCGGTCCCGACGGGTCTGTGCTCACCTCACGCGCTGGATGCTCACCGCACGCGCTGGTTGCTCACCTCACGCGCTGGTCCAGCCCACGGGGTGGTTCATCCCACGCGGTGGAGCCACCGTACCGGTGCGCCCGCGCCCGCGTAACGGAACGGCTCCAGCTCGTCGTCCCACGCCTGGCCGAGGGCCACGTCGAGCTCGCGCCGCAGCCGCTCGGGCTCCGCCGCGTGCTCCAGCGCCGCCCGGATGCGGTCCTCGGGCACGAGCGTGTTCCCGTGGACGTCCGTCACGGCGTGGAAGATGCCGAGCTCCGGGGTGTGGCTCCACCGGCCGCCGTCGGAACCGTGGCTGGCCTCCTCGGTCACCTCGTAGCGCAGGTGCGCCCAGCCGCGCAGCGCGGACGTGAGCCGCGCGCCCGTCCCCTGGGCGCCCTGCCAGGAGTGCTCGGCGCGGAACAGCCCCGGTGCGGCGGGCTGCTCCGTCCAGTCCAGCGAGAGGCGCGCGCCGAGGACCCCGCCGGCCGCCCACTCGATGTGGGGGCACAGAGCACGGGGTGCTGAGTGCACGAACAGGACACCGCGGGTGATGGCACCAGCCATGTCGATCCTCCTGATGGTCGAGGTTCGTCTTCCCCAACGACCTCGGACGTCTCAGGCGACCGCGTGGCACCTCTGCGGCGTACTGCGCCCAGCATGCCGTACGACCCCCGCCCGCGCCAGCACCCCCGCCGATCGTCCTCGGCCCGGGCTGGTGCGACGCGGGTGCGGCGACGGCTCAGGCGAGCTGCTCCCGCAGCGCCCGCATCGCCTTCTTGCGGACGGACCGCTCCAGGCGGTCCAGGTAGAGCTTGCCGTCCAGGTGGTCCACCTCGTGCTGGAGGCAGCGGGCCATGAGCTCCACACCCTCGACGACGACCTCCTTGCCGTCGAGGTCCTCCCCGACGACGCGCGCGTACCAGGCGCGCTGCGTGGGGTACCAGAGCCCCGGCACGGACAGGCAGCCCTCGTCGCCGTCCTGGTACTCGTCCTCGGACAGCTCGACGATCCGGGGGTTGAGCACGTACCCGATCTCGTCGTCGATGTTCCAGGAGAACGCCCGCAGGTTGACGCCGATCTGGTTGGCGGCCAGCCCCGCACGTCCCTCGTGGTCGACCGTCTCGAGCAGGTCCTCCACGAGCGACCGCACACGGTCGTCGACCGTGGTGACGGGGTCGCACGGAGTCCGCAGCACCGGGTCACCCACGGTGCGGATCTCTCTCATCGCCATGGCCCACATCCTTCCACGACGACGGCTGACCCCCGCTCCCGGTCCGGTCCGTCGCTCGCGCCGACCGGACCGCTGCCGACCCGGCGCGGTCCTGGCGCGCGGTCCGGGACGCCCCGACCTACGTTGGAGGCTTGGGGACGGCGCCCCGCGAGGCGCCCCCGTGCGAACGAGAGGGGATCATCATGAAGAACAAGGCAGTGTTCATGGCCGGCGGCGCCGTGGGCTACGTGCTCGGCACCCGCGCCGGACGCCAGCAGTTCGAGAAGATCAAGGTCCAGGCGCAGAAGGTCTGGGAGAACCCGAAGCTCCAGGAGAAGGTGTCCGGGGTGCAGGAGCAGGCGTCCGGCTTCGTCAAGGAGAAGGCGCCCGAGCTCAAGGAGAAGCTGCCCTTCGGCGGCGGCTCCGGTGGGCAGCACGCGGCGGACACCGCGACCGGCGCGCCGGTGAACACCCCCGACGAGCTGGGGACCTTCACCACCACGGGCACCGACGAGACCGAGCGGTCCACGGGGTTCAACGGCACCAGCCGGCTCTGAGGACGGCGGGCGCACGGGAATCAGCCCGCGGCGCCCGACCTCGAGCGTGGCGCACGAGGGCCGGGGCACGACGCCCCGGCCCTCGTCGTCTCCGGGCGCTCGTCCCCACCGCGCCACGCGGTCCGGCCTGCCCGTCCGGCCTGGGCGCGCCCCCGGACCGGGCACACTGTCCGGGTGGAAGCGCTGCCCCTCGCCCTCGGAGCCGTCCTGACCCTCGTCGGCGCCCTCCTGCTCGTCACCGCCTACCGGCACGGCCAGGCGGGACGGGTCGAGGCCGAGCGCCGCACGTTCCGGTGGTCCGTCGCGGGTCTCGCCGCCGGCTCGCTCCTCTTCCTGCTGGGCACCGTCCTGGCGAACCCGCTCCCGGCCTGACCGGCGGCCCCCGTGGCTACCGGGCCTCCCGGGCCTCCTGGGCCACCCGGACCGCCCAGAGCACCAGCGGCACCTGCAGCGGGAGCCGGCCCCACGCGACGGCGCGGTAGGCGGGCCGGCCACGCCGGGACCGCACCGCCATGGTGACGTTGCCGGGGAGCACGGCGACGAACAGGGCCACCGTGGCCCAGGCGCCCGCGCGCCGGCTGGTCGGGTGGGCGAGCGCCGCGGCGCACGCGAGCTCCGCCACCCCGCTGCCGAGCACCCACGGCCGGGGCGGCCCGAGGCGCCGCGGGATGAGGTGCTCGAACGGGCGTGGGGTCACGAGGTGGAACGTCCCTGCGACGGCGAGCAGGGCTGCCAGCCCGGCAGCCCTGCCCGTCGTCCGGTGGCTGTCGGTCATCCGGCCACGGTAGCCGCCCCGTCGGGGTCCCGGTCCCCGGCACCCGGGCCGTCGGCCCGCTCGACCAGGTGCTGGGAGTACGCGCACAGGGTCAGGAACGTCGGGAACGCGTCCGCGAGCGCGACCTGCCGCAGCACGTCGGCGGCGTCGTCGTACCGGTCCCCCGTCGACCGCGGCAGCTCGGCGAGCACCTCGCCGAGGACCCGCTCGACGGACGCGCGGGTGAGCGGGGTCCCCTCGGCGGTGACGACCTCGTGGTGCACCCACTGCCACAGCTGGGAGCGGGAGATCTCCGCGGTGGCCGCGTCCTCCATGAGGTGGTCGATCGCCGCGGCCCCGGTGCCCCGCAGCCACGACGCGAGGTACCGCAGCGCGACGGACACGTTCGTCCGCACGCCGGCGTCCGTGACCTCGCCCGTCGCCGAGGCGACGTCGAGCAGGTCGCGGGCGGTCACGACGACGTCGTCGCGCAGCCGGTGGAGCTGGTGCGGGCGGGCGCCGAGGACCTCGTCGAACACGTCGCGGGCGACGGGCACGAGGTCGGGGTGGGCGACCCACGTGCCGTCGTAGCCCGCGGTGGCCTCGCGCTGCTTGTCCGCCCGCACCTGCTCCAGCGCCCGGGCGGTCACCGCAGGGTCCCGCCGGTCGGGGATGAACGCCGACATCCCCCCGATGGCGTGGGCGCCCCGGCGGTGGCAGGTCGCGACGAGGAGCTCGGTGTAGGCGCGCAGGAACGGCACCGCCATCGTCAGCCGCGACCGGTCCGGCAGGACGTACCGCCGCCCGCGGGAGCGGAACGTCTTGATGACGCTGAACAGGTAGTCCCAGCGCCCCGCGTTGAGGCCCGCGCAGTGGTCCCGCAGCTCCCAGAGGATCTCCTCCATCTCGAACGCTGCCGGCAGCGTCTCGATGAGGACGGTCGCGCGGATCGTGCCGTGCGGCAGGCCGAGCATCTGCTGCGCCACGACGAAGACGTCGTTCCACAGCCGGGCCTCGAGGTGGCCCTCGAGCTTGGGCAGGTACAGGTACGGCCCCCGGCCCGC
This sequence comes from Actinotalea ferrariae CF5-4, assembly GCF_000603945.1. Lineage (GTDB taxonomy): Bacteria > Actinomycetota > Actinomycetes > Actinomycetales > Cellulomonadaceae > Actinotalea > Actinotalea ferrariae. The sequence continues at coordinate 5,145 of NZ_AXCW01000013.1, forward strand.
GTCGACGAGCAGCCGCGCGTTGTGGAACAGGTAAAGCCCCGCGTCGACGAGGCTCGCGCAGGCCGCCACCTCCTGGCCGGCCCGGTCGACGTAGGCCAGGTGCTTCTCGGCGAGGTGCCAGCCTCGCGGCCGCATCACCACGGTCGGCGTCGTCGGGCCGACGCGGTACTCCTTGCCCTCGGCGGTCGTGAAGTCCAGCCGGCCGCGGAACGCGTCGAGCAGGCTGTGCTGCCCGCCGACGACGTTCCGCCAGGTCGGGGACGTGGCGTCCTCGAGGTCGGCCAGCCAGACCTGCGCCCCGGAGTTCAGCGCGTTGACCGCCATCCGGCGGTCGGTGGGCCCGGTGATCTCCACGCGCCGGTCCTCCAGCCCCGGGCCGGCACCGGCCACCCGCCACGTGCGGTCCGCGCGCACGTGGGCCGTCTCGGGCAGGAAGCCGGGGTCGGCGCCGTCGGCGTACCGCTGCCGGCGCTCCTGGCGCGCGGCGAGCAGCTCGTTGCGCCGCCCGAGGAACCGCGTGTGCAGCGCGGCGACGAACGCGAGCGCCTCGTCGGTGAGCACCTCCGCGCTGCCGGGGACCTCGGGACCGACGACGCGCAGGGTGCCGGGAGCCGTCCCGTCGGCCGCGGGGGCCCACGTCCCCGGCGTCGTCGTCGTGGTGGTGCGCGGGAGCGCCGTCGTGGTCATCGCTGCTGCCCTCCGGTGAACTGGGCCGTCTCCGTGGAGCCGGCCATGGCGGTCGTGGTGCTGCGGGGGTCGATCGTGGTCGCGACCCGGTCGAAGTAGCCGGTGCCGACCTCGCGCTGGTGGCGCGTGGCGGTGTAGCCGTCGGCCTCGGAGGCGATCTCGGCCTCCTGGAGCTCGACGTAGGCGCTCATCCCCCGGGCCGCGTAGCCACGGGCGAGGGTGAACATCGAGTGGTTCAGGGCGTGGAAGCCGGCGAGGGTGACGAACTGGAACCGGTAGCCGTAGGCGGCCAGCTCGCGCTGGAAGCGGGCGATCGTCGCGTCGTCCAGGTGGGCCCGCCAGTTGAACGACGGGGAGCAGTTGTAGGCCAGCAGCTTGCCCGGGAAGCGGGCGTGGATGCGCTCGGCGAACTCCCGCGCCAGGGCGAGGTCCGGCTCGCCGGTCTCGACCCAGAGCATGTCGGCGTACTCCGCGTAGGCCAGGCCCCGGGCGACGACGGCGTCCAGGCCGGGGCGGACGCGGTGGTAGCCCTCCGCGGTGCGCTCGCCGGTGAGGAACGGGTGGTCGCGCTCGTCGACGTCGGAGGTGAGCAGGTCCGCCGCGAGGGCGTCGGTGCGGGCGATCACGACGGTCGGGACGTCCGCCACGTCCGCCGCGAGCCGTGCCGCACTCAGGGTGCGCACGTGCTGGGAGGTGGGCACCAGGACCTTGCCGCCCAGGTGACCGCACTTCTTCTCCGCCGCGAGCTGGTCCTCCCAGTGCACCCCGGCGGCCCCGGCGGCGATCATCGCCCGCATGAGCTCGTAGGCGTTGAGCGGGCCTCCGAAGCCGGCCTCGGCGTCGGCGACGATCGGGGCCAGCCACTCCCGGCGCGGCGCCCCGTGCTCGGCCGTCTCGACCTGGTCCGCGCGCAGCAGGGCGTTGTTGATCCGCCGGACCACGGCCGGCACCGAGTCCGCCGGGTACAGGCTCTGGTCGGGGTAGGTCTGGCCCGCGAGGTTCGCGTCGGCCGCGACCTGCCAGCCCGAGAGGTAGATCGCCTCCAGGCCGGCACGGACCTGCTGGACCGCCTGGTTCCCGGTCAGCGCCCCGAGGGCGGCGACGAGGTCGCGGGAGTGCAGCAGCTCCCAGAGCCGCTCGGCGCCCCGGCGGGCGAGCGTGTGCTCCTCGCCGAGCGAACCGCGCAGGGCGACGACGTCGGCCGGGCTCCAGTCGCGCCGGACCCCCGACCAGCGGGGGTCGGTCGCCCAGGCCCGGGCGAGCTCGTCGGCGCTGCGGCGGTGGTCCCCGGCCCGGATCGGCGCCGCCCCCTGCGCGGCGTCGGTCCTCGTCGGGTCGCCGACCGTGCGCGGGGCGGTGGCGGGGCTGGTCGTCGTGGTCGTGGTCGTCATGGCCTTCTCCTCGATGTCGAGCGGTCGCCGGGTCGGCTGTGCTCACCACCGTGGGGCAAGGTCAAGGGGTCTTGGGGCGTCCGGGACGCAGAAGAAGTCGCGTTCTTCTACTCCCGAGAACCTCCCGGGGACGGCGCCCGGGATGCCACGGTGAGTCATGGCACCCGCGACCCCGTCCCGAGCCGCCCGCCCCGCCGCCGTGGCGTCCGCCGGCCCCCCGTCCGCGGTCGACCCGCTCGTCATCGGCCGGCGCGTCCGGCACCTCCGGACGCACCGCGGCATGACCCTGGAGGACCTGGGCGCCGCCGTCGGCCGGGCGCCGTCCCAGATCTCCGTCCTGGAGAACGGCCGCCGCGAGGCGCGGCTGTCGCTCCTGGAGCAGGTGGCCTCCGCCCTGGGCGTGACGCTGGCCGACCTGCTGTCCCCCGAGCCGCCGAGCCGCCGGGCCGCGCTGGAGATCGAGCTGGAACGCGCGCAGCGCGGGCCCCTGCACGCGGCGCTCGGGCTGCCGCAGGTCAAGGTCGGCCGGTCGCTGCCCACGGACGCGCTGGAGACGGTGGTCGCCCTCCAGCGGGAGATCGCCCGGCTGCTCGGCGAGCGCGCCGCCACGCCCGAGGAGGCCCGGCGCGCCAACACGGAGCTGCGCGCCACGATGCGCGACCAGGACAACTGGTTCGGGGACCTCGAGGCCCACGCCCGCGCGCTCCTGGACGCCGTCGGGCACACCGGCGGCCCCCTCTCCCAGCGCGCCACCGCGGAGATCGCCGCCCACCTGGGCTTCACGCTGCACCACGTGCACGACCTGCCGCACTCGACCCGGTCGGTCACGGACACGGCGCACGGCCGGATCTACCTCCCGCACGCGCCGAGCGCCTCGACGGACCCCCGGTCGGTGGTGCTCCAGGCCGTGGCCGCGCACGTGCTCGGCCACGGCGAGCCGGCCGACTACGGCGACTTCCTGCGCCAGCGCGTGCAGACCAACTACCTCGCGGCCGCCGTGCTGGTGCCCGAGGACGCCGCCGTCGCCATGCTGAGCAGCGCCAAGGCCGAGCGGCGGCTGTCAGTGGAGGACCTGCGCGACGCGTTCGGGGTGCCGTACGAGACGGCGGCGCACCGGTTCACCAACCTCGCGACGCGGCACCTGGGCATCCCCGTGCACTTCATGAAGGTGCACGAGGACGGCACGCTGCACAAGGCGTACGAGAACGACGGCGTCCGCTTCCCCAGCGACGCGCTCGGCGCCATCGAGGGCCAGCCGGTGTGCCGGCGCTGGACCGCCCGCGTCGTCTTCGCGGTGCCGGACCGGTTCAGCCCCTACTACCAGTACACGGACACGCCGACGGGCACGTACTGGTGCACCTCACGCGTCCAGGGCGGGGCCGAGGGGACGTTCTCGGTGAGCGTCGGCGTGCCCTTCGCCCAGGTGCGGTGGTTCCGCGGGCGGGAGACCAAGGAGCGCGCGGTCTCGCGGTGCCCGGAGCCGGACTGCTGCCGCCGCCCACCCTCGGACCTCGCCGCGCGGTGGGAGGGACGTGCGTGGCCCGCAGCCCGGCCGCACGCGAGCATGCTCGCGGCCCTGCCCGTCGGCGCGTTCCCCGGCGTGGACCAGACGGAGGTGTTCGCGTTCCTGGACCGACATGCCCCGGAGTGACGTGCGCCGCTGGGCTCGGTCCGGCCGGTCCGGAGGTCGCCCGGCACGCAGGTGCGCGGGCGCGCTCAGCTCCGCTCGCGCTGCCGGAACTCCTCGATCATCTGCCGGGCCTGGAGGCGGTAGAGCTGCTCGAGGTCCCGACGCAGCAGCGCCAGACGCTCCGGGGAGGCCTTCTCGGTCTGGGCGCGGCGCACGGCGTCGCGGGCTGCGCTCACGTCCGCGTCCGTCACCACCACCACCAGTTCGTCCACGCGTGCAGTCTGTGCGGATCCGGTCGCCAGGACCAGCGGTGGCGCCGATTTTCACCCGTGAGAAAGACGCGGTGCGGCCGAACCCGCCGCCGGATCGCGATCCGAGCGCTCCCCCGACGCCTCGAGCCCTCGCGCCCTTGCTAGCCTGGCGCACCGCGAGGGCCAGTAGCTCAGCCGGTCAGAGCAGCGGACTCATAATCCGTCGGTCGTGGGTTCAAGCCCCACCTGGCCCACCTCCTCGTGGAGTGCTTCGGCTGACGGTTGACGGTGAGGCGGCTGATCCGTGACACCGACGTCTGCTGACGCGCAGAGGCACACCCCTGGTACCGCCTACCGTGGACCCATGCCCCTGCTGCGCCGCCGACGCCCGACCCTTCCCGACGCGGTCCGCGCGCGCCTCGGGCTCACCGGGCCGGACGCGCCCCTGGCGGCCGGGCCCACGACGACCGGAGGCTGGATCGTCGCCACCCGGAGCGGGCTGGTCGTCGACGGCACGGAGGTGCTCCGCCGGGCCTGGACCGACGTCGACGGCGCCCGGCTGGACCCGGAGTCGGGAGCGCTCACGGTGACCTGGGTCGACGGCACGCCGGCGACGGTCGTGCCCCTGGTCGAGGACGCCGCACGGGCCGTCGCCCGGGCCGTCCACGACCGGGTGCAGTCCTCGGTCGTGCACGGCGAGAAGGTCGAGCTGGACCGGGGTCGTACGGTGCGCGTCGTCCTGCGCCGCACCGTCGACGGCACGCTCGTCACCCAGGTGATCGGCGCGGGCGACGTCGACCTCACCGACCCAGCGACCGCCGCCGCGGTCGACGCCGCGGAGGCCCGGGTGCGCGAGGCCGCGGGGCTGCGCTGAGGAGCCGGCGACGGGTCACCACGGCCCCGCCGGCACCCCGCCCGCGCCGCGACACGCCGGTGCCCGAGGACCGCCGGAGTTCGGGTAGCATTGCGAACCGCGCGATCCCGCGTAGCTCAATTGGCAGAGCATCCGACTGTTAATCGGACGGTTACTGGTTCGAGTCCAGTCGCGGGAGCACAGGAGAACCGCAGGTCAGGCCCCGTCTCCACGGGGCCTTCTGCATGTCCGTGCGCACCGCCTGCCCACACCCTGCCCACCCGTGCCCATCGGGGCCGGTCGTGCACCAAGCCGGACGGGCTTGGCCGGCGGTCGTACCGTGCGGCGGGGTGACCCGCTCTTCGTCGCGTGAGCCGTCATCCGGTCCTGGCACCGAGCCGGAGCGCCGCGGCACGACGACGCGCGCGTCATCCCATCGCGGCGGCCCCGCGTCCGACCTCGTCAGACGTACGCGGAGTAGGCGGCCAGGTCCAGCACGCCGTTCCCGGACAGTCCGATGACGACGACCTCGCCGTCGGAGGCGGACGTCCGGGCGTACGCCATCGCCGCCGCGACGGCGTGGGTCGACTCCGGAGCGGGGATGAGCCCCTCGGCGCGGGCGAACTCGATCCCGGCGGCGAAGGCGTCGTCCTGCTCGACGGCCACCGCCTCCATGAGCCCGAGCTCCACCGCGTGCGACACCATCGGTGACATCCCGTGGTACCGCAGCCCACCCGCGTGGATGGCCGGCGGCACGAAGTCGTTGCCGAGCGTGTGCATCTTGAGCAGCGGCGTCAGACCGGCCACGTCGCCGTGGTCGTACCGGTACTCGCCCTGCGTCAGCGACGGGCACGCGGCCGGCTCGCAGGCGACGGCGCGCGTCGTCGTCCCCTCGCGGAGGTTCTGCCCGATGAGCGGGAAGGTGAGGCCACCCAGGTTCGACCCGCCGCCGGCGCAGCCGAAGACGACGTCGGCCTGGCGCTCCCCCGCCTCGGCGAGCTGGACGAGCACCTCCTGCCCGATGACGCTCTGGTGGAGCATGACGTGGTTGAGCACCGAGCCGAGGGAGTAGTGGGCTCCCGGGTCCTTCACGGCCGCCTCGACGGCCTCGCTGATCGCCATGCCCAGCGACCCGGTGGTGTCGGGGTCCTTGGCGAGCATCGCGCGCCCGGCCTCGGTGAGGTCCGACGGCGACGGGTGGCAGATCCCGCCGTAGGTCTCCATCTGCATCCGCCGGTACGGCTTCGAGTCGTAGGAGGCACGGACCTGCCACACCTCGCAGGTCATCCCGAGCAGGGCGCACGCCATGGACAGGGAGGCGCCCCACTGCCCGGCGCCCGTCTCCGTGGTGAGGCGCATGACCCCCTCGACGGCGTTGTAGTACGCCTGCGCCACCGCGGTGTTCGGCTTGTGGGAGCCGACCGGGCTGACACCCTCGTACTTGTAGTAGACGCGTGCCCGGGTCCCGAGGGCCCGCTCGAGGCGGTGGGCGCGGACCAGCGGGGAGGGCCGCCACATCGCATAGATCTCCCGCACCGTCTGCGGGATCTCCACGTACCGCTCGGTGGTGACCTCCTGCTGGATGAGCGCCATCGGGAACAGCGGTGCGAGGTCCTCCGGGCCGAGCGGCTCGTGGGTCCCGGGGTGCAGGTGCGGCGGCACCGGCACGGGCAGGTCCGCCGCGAGGTTGTACCAGTGCGTCGGCACCGTGGACGGCACCTCGACGCCGAGCGGCTCCAGCGGGCGGGGGCCCGGGATCGTGGACGGCGCGGCGCCGCCCTCGGCAGTGATGTCGGCTGCGGCCACGGGCTGCACCTTTCGTCCTCGGGAGGTGTGGCGGGAGGATAGCGCCCGACGGCCGGCTCGCGGGTCCGCCGATCACGGCGCGTGGGTCCGCCACGCCAGGCACCGCAGGACCCGTCGATCCGGCCCGCCCGCACGCCAGGATGGGGAGGGGGCCGCGCGGCCGTCCGAGCTGGGGGTAGCCATGTCGATCCGCACCACGCCGTCGTCGCGTCTCGGGAGGCGACGCACCGTCCTGGCCGGTGCGCTCGCCGTCCTGGTCGCCGCGGCGTCGTCGCTGTCCGGCTGCACCGCCGCACCGGTCACCTCGAGCGAGGCTCCGTCGGCTCCGTCGGCGCCGTCGGCTCGGCCTTCCCCCAGCGACGCCTCGCCCCGACCCGTGACCTCCGCGCCACCGGTCGATCCCACCCCACCCGTCGCGACGCCCTCCCCGTCCGCGACACCCTCCCCGTCCGCGACCTCGACCCCGTCCGCGACCGCCCCACCGGTCGAGCCGGGCGAGGACGTCACACCCACCCCGCCGGCACCCGAGCCCACTCCGACCGAGGAGGCCTCCCCTGCCGCGCCGGAGAGCGCCGAGCCCGGTGCCCTGCGTCGCGGGGACTCGGGCGAGGCCATCCTGGCGCTGCAGCAGCGCCTGGACGACCTGGGCTACTTCGTCAACCGGGTCGACGGCGACTTCGGCGCGGGCACGCAGCAGGCGGTGTGGGCGCTCCAGAAGGTCGCGGGTCTGACCCGTGACGGGATCGTCGGCCCGGCGACGAGGGCGGCACTCGAGGCGGGGGTCCGGCCGACGCCGCGCACGACCACGGGCCGGGTGATCGAGATCGACCTCGACCGGCAGGTCCTGCTCGCGGTCGACGACGGCGTGGTCACGCGCATCGTCAACGCGTCGTCGGGCAACGGCGAGACCTACACGGCGCTGGGCCGTCAGCTGCGCGCCACCACGCCGACGGGCAGCTTCGAGCTGTTCCGGCAGATCGACGCGATGCACGAGTCCACGCTCGAGCTCGGATCGATGTACCGACCGAAGTACTTCCACCACGGCTGGGCCGTCCACGGGTCGGCGTCCGTGCCGCCCTGGCCCGCCTCCCACGGGTGCGTCCGCGTGTCGAACGCCGCGATGAACTGGATCTGGGACACCTGGGGGGCGCCCCTGGGCACCACGGTGCTCGTCCACAGGAGGTGACAGCGCGCGGGTCGGGCAGGCGCGCGGGTCGGGCAGGCGCGCGTGTCGGACGCCGGCGGGGGAACCTACGCCGGGCCGACTGCTGACGCCCACAGGTGGTGCAGCGCGTAGGACCGCCAGGGTGCCCAGCACCGCGCCCGGTCGCTCGCGCTCCCGGGGTCCGACGCGACCCCGAGCCGGAGCAGCGCGTTCCGCACACCGGCGTCCGTCGGCAGGAAGACGTCGCCGTCGGCCAGGGCCCGCATCCTGATGTAGCCGGCCGTCCACGGACCGATCCCGGGCAGCGCCAGGAGCCGACCTGTGACCTCGTCCGGGTCCTCCTCGGGGCCCAGCCGCACCCCGCCGTCGGCGGCGGCCGCCGCGAGCGCCCGCAGGGTCCGGCGGCGGCTGCTCGGCATGGCCGGCAGCCGCGACTCCCCGGCGCGAGCCAACGTCGGCATGTCGGGGAACAGGTGCGTGACGCCTCCGCGGGGGGCAGGGAGCGGCTCCCCCAGCGCCTTCACCAGACGGCCCGCGAGCGTCCGGGCGGCCGCCACGGACACCTGCTGTCCGAGCACCGCCCGCACGGCGAGCTCCTCGCCGTCGACGGCGCCCGGTGAGCGGCGCCCGGGTGCTGCACGCACCAGCGGCCCGAGCAACGGGTCGGCGCCCAGGTGCGTGTCGACCGTCGAGGGGTCGGCATCGAGGTCGAGGAGCCGGCGGAGCCGCTGCACCGCGTCGGCCACGTCACGGCCGTCGCTCGGCCACAGCGTGCACTCGAGGTGCGGCGACCCCACCGCGGGGCGCACCTCGGCGACCGCCGGACCGCCCGGCAGCCGCAGCGACCTGCGGTAGGTGTCGCCGTCCACCACCTCGACCCCGGCGACCGCCCGGGCACGGAGGAACGCCATGAGACCCGGGTGGTGCAGCGGTGGCCGGAACGGCAGGCGGACGGTGACGGCGCCGGCATCCATGGCGCGAGTCTGCTGGACCCGCGACCGCGCCGTCACCGGGCGCGCGGGCGCCCGGCTCGGGTGCGAGCCCGGACGGTCCCGTCAGCCCACCGGGACGACCGACCGCCAGCCCTCACCGGCCGGTGCGACGCCCGGGGGCAGGTCGGCCGTCGCGACGACGACGTCCCTGCCGGTACCGGAGACCCTCTCCCACCGGCTGCCGTACGAGTGGTCCACGACCACGTCGGGCGGCGTGGCGGCGAGGTCCGCCTCGTCGAGGAGCTCGGTCGTCCCGCTCTCGGGGCCGGCGGCCCAGAACACCGCAGGGTGGGGGTGGTAGCTGGCCCACTCCCACTTCCACTGGCGCTGGACCTGCTCCCAGTGGCAGATGGTCTCCGTCGTCTCGGACATCCGTCGTCACCTCCTGGACGGGGGCGCCCCGTTGCGCCCGTGTCCCCCTGATCGTGGCACTCCCGTCCCGCAGGAGGGCGGACCAACGGCCCTTCCCGACGGCGCCGCGCCGGGCTCCCCCGGCCGTTGCGGCGGCGCGGCCCACGAGCCGCTCCCCCGGCCTCTACAGTTCCCGCGTGGACGGCGCTCTCCCGGGTCTGGGGACCCTGATCAACATGACGACGATCGTCGTCGGCTCCCTCGTCGGGATCGCCGTCGGGAACCGGCTGCACGCCCGCACGCGCGGCGTCGTCACCGACAGCCTCGGGCTCGTCACGCTCCTGCTCGCGGCGCTGTCCGCCGTCGCCGTGACCGACGCGGTCTACGTCGACGCGCTGCCGACCGGCGCGCCCGTCCTCGTCGTGCTCGGATCGCTGCTCATCGGCGGGATCGCCGGGTCCCTCCTGCGCCTGGAGGAGCGCCTCGCGGGCCTCGGCGGCAAGGTCCACACGTGGACCACGCGACGGTGGCGCGGTGCGGACCTGGCCGGGCGGGAGCGGTTCGTCGAGGGCTGGCTCACCGCCTCGCTGCTGTTCTGCATCGGCCCGCTCGCCGTGCTCGGCAGCCTGTCCGACGGGCTGGGCCGCGGGATCGAGCAGCTGCTCCTGAAGTCGGTCCTGGACGGGTTCGCCGCCCTCGCGTTCGCCTCGACCTTCGGCATCGGTGTGCTGCTCTCCGCGGTGTCCGTCGGGGTCGTCCAGGGCGCCCTGACGCTCCTGGGGATGGTCCTGGGCCAGTTCCTGCCCGAGCCGCACCTCGCCGCGCTCACCGCGACCGGCGGCCTGCTGCTGGTCGGCATCGCCCTCCGGCTGCTCCGCATCCGGGAGGACCTGCCCGTGGCGGCGATGCTGCCGGCCCTCGTCGTCGCGCCCCTGCTGACCGAGCTGGTGCTGCGCCTGTCCTGAGCCTGTCCGAGCCCGTCCCGAGCCGTCCCGAGGAGGACCCATGACCGTCACGAGCCTCACCGTCGGGGCCCTGCTCCCGCGGGACCTGCCCGCCGCCGACCTGCCGGCCTTCGTGCGGGACGCGGAGGCGCTCGGCTTCGACGAGCTGTGGGTGGTGGAGGACTGCTTCTTCCGGGGCGGCGTCGCGCAGGCCGCCGTCGCCCTCGCCACGACGTCGCGGATCAGGGTGGGCGTGGGCATCCTGCCCGCCGCCGCGCGCAACGTGGCGTTCGAGGCCCTCGAGCTGGCCACGCTCGCCGAGCTGTTCCCCGGCCGCCTCGTGGCGGGCGTCGGTCACGGGATGCCCGCGTGGATGCGCCAGGTCGGCGCCTGGCCTGCGAGCCCGCTCACGCTGCTCGAGGAGCACCTCGCCGCCCTGCGCTCCCTCCTGCACGGGGAGGAGGTCACCACGGACGGGCAGCACGTCCGCCTCGACCGCGTCCGGCTGGAGGCGCCGCCGGCCGTGCCGCCCCCGGTGCTGGCAGGCGTGCGCGGCCCGCGCTCCCTCGCCGTCGCCGGACGGCACGCCGACGGCGTCGTCCTCGCCGAGCCGGGCACGACGGCCTACGTCCGGG
>NZ_AXCW01000014.1 GCF_000603945.1 Actinotalea ferrariae CF5-4
CCTCAGACCGGTGGATCAGGGCTGAATGGCAGACTCCCGAATCATCCGATGAGGCACGTGCAGGAGGGGAAGATGACTGAGCCCGGCAAGCGACCCTCCGGCTCGGATTGGTGCTGCCGCTGGTCGCATTCGGGCTGGTCATCGCGGGTTACGTGGTCTCCCTCGCCATCGAGCTGACCTAGCCCACCCGGGGCGCCCGCCACGGCGAGGCCCCGGCCGACGATCCCGCCACCTCTCGCGGTCCGCCCACCGGTCGAACGGGGACGGATGGCATCTCGCCTGTTGCTCATGCTCCTTCCGTGCGGTGACCGGCCGATCTCTTCGGTGGCTCACGGTGCTCCGTGGGGCCGTCCAACGAGAGATGTGGCCACGATGTGACTGAGCAGCGCGTTATCGCCAACAAGCCGAAGATCGGCGCCCAGAGCAGCGCCGCGCCAGCCAAGCCGTCGGACGCGGAGGCCCCGCGGACGCGGCGCAGCATGAAGATGGTCGTCATCCTGGCGGTTCTCGCCCTCCTCGGCGCGGCGGCCGGCTACTGGTTCCTCATGGGTCCAGGGGCAGGCGCTGAGGAGCGCGTAGTGCAGGAAGCGCCGGAGGCTGGTGTGGTGCAGCAGCTCGAGCCGATCAGCCTCAACCTGGCCGGCGGCCGGTACCTCCTGATCGGCATGGGTCTGCAGCTCACGGCAGAGGTCGAGGAGGAAGTCGACCCATCGATCGCGCTGGACCGCACGATCGCCCTGTTCTCGGGGCGGACCATCGAGGAGGTCAGCAGCGCGGACGGGCGCGCGGCGCTGAAGGCGGAGCTCGCTGCTGTGCTGGCGGAGGACTACCACGGCGAGGTGATGGGCGTGTTCTTCACAACCTTCGTGACGCAGTAGCCGAGGGCCGCTTGTCGTGCGCTAGTTGAGCATCGGCTCTGGATCGGTCGTGGCGCCGTTGAGGTAGGTCTCCAAGTGCAGGTGGCAGGCGCCGGACAGGCCGGTGTTGCCGGCGTAGCCGATCAGCTGGCCCTGCTGGACCGTCTGTCCGCCGCTGACGGCGAAGCTGGTCATGTGGTTGTAGCTCGTCATGAGGGACGAGCCGTTCCAGTAACCATGGTTGATCATCACCTGGTTGCCGAACCCGCCGCGCGACTCCGCCCACTGGACGGTGCCCGACGCGGCCGCGTACAGCGGTGTGCCGCAGTAGGCGCGCAGGTCCAGGCCGGCGTGCAGGCGCCAGTACTGCAGCACGGGGTGCAAACGCATGCCGTACTTGGACGTGCGGACCCACGGGGTGAACGACGTGGGGTTGGTGAAAGGCCGACGACCGGCCACCGATGGCGCCGCCGAAGGCGCAGCACTGCCCTGCTCACGCTGGCTGGCGGCTGCTGCCGCCTGCTGCTGTCGGCGGGTCTCCTCCTGAGCCTGGATGATCGCCACCAGCTCGTCCTCCAGCGTGGCCTGCTCGGCTTCGAGCTCGGCCTGCCGGGCCTGCTGCGCCGCCTTCTGGCTCTCGATCGCTGCCGTCTTCTGCGCTTGCTCGCCGCGCATCTGCTCCAGCGAGACCTTCTTCGCCTCGGCGTCCGCCCGAGCCGCCTCAGCGGCGACCACGTTGGCGTCCGCCTCCGCTTTGAGCGTGGTGACCTCCTCGCGTACGGCGGTCAGCCGGACCTCACGGTTCCGGTTGACGCCGTTGAGCTGCTCCAGATCGCGCAATGCCTGTGTCTGGGTGCGCAGGGCGATGTCCGCCAGGGCTGACTGCCGCACGAAGTCGTCGGTGCTCTCCGCATCGAGGACGGCGGACAGAGCCGACTCGGCCATGTCCCCCTTGTACGCGTCGCGCGCCATCTGCCCGACGGCCGCGCGGATGTCCTCGGCGCGGTCGGTGTCGGCATCGACCTGCGCGGTGATGTTCTCCTCCTGCGCCTGTGCGGCCTCGAGCCGTTGGGCGATGAGGTCGGCCTCCAGCTGGAGCCGTGCGAGCTCTGCCTCGGCGGCGACCAGCTCCGCCTCGGCGACCGGGATCGCCGCGTCCAGGGCCTGGAGCTCGGCGTAGGCCTGCACCAGTGCGGCGTCGGTGTGGGCGAGTTCCTCCTCCAGCGTGGACATCGCCTCGTCCACGGCTTCTTGGCGCGACTCGTTCTCGCTGCGGCGGTCGTCGTACTCATCGGCCTGAGCCGGAGCCAGCGGGGCGAGGGCCATGAGCATCGAACCGACGGCCAGCGCGCCGAGTCCCGCACGAACTCGAGTCACCTTCATGTGAGTACTTTCACCGCTCATTGCCGGTCGCCGCGTGAGGGCGAGCGGCGCGGCGGCCGATCGGAATGGGCTGGCGTCCGATGTGTGCCGCTTCGCGCCGGTGGTGTCAGGCCGGTCGTGGGTTCACGTCGCATGAACCGGGGCCAGCGTCGACTCGCGATCGGGCGCGCAGCCGGGCGTCAGGCAGGATGGCCAGAGCCCGTACCGAGGACTTCGAGCGCCGGACGGGCACGAGCAGACGACGAAAGAGGGTCCGATCCCATGGTTGTGTCAGCCGACCTGCAAGTGTTGCCACACGCCCGCGCGGGGGCGTGCCTTGCCCGTGCCGGCGCAGTCCTGGTTGCCTCGCTGCTGCTCCTGGGCTGGACCCCGGGCCAGGCGGTGGCCCACGACGCCCTGGTGAGCACTGAGCCCGGTGACGGGACGACGGTCGAGGAACCTGACGCGGTGGTGCTGACGTTCTCCGCTGACCAGCTCGCCGTGGGTGCCGTCGTCGCGGTGATCGGGCCTGACGGGCAGGAGTGGGGCGAGGGTGCCACGACGGTGTCCGGCGTCACCGTGACCCAGCCGCTGCGCGAAGGTCTCCCGTCCGGGGAGTACCAGGTGACCTGGCGTTCCGTGTCCGGTGACGGACATCCTGTCGACGGGACCTTCCGCTTCACCGCCGAGGCGGCGCCTGAAAGCCTGAGCGCACCGGAGCCGTCACCGAGCGCGCCGGCGATGTCGCCTCCGCCGGAGCCCGTGGCGGCGCCGGAGCAGCCCGGCTCGGGCGCCGGGGAGGCGGGACCGGACCGGGGTGAGCCGGAGGACAGGGACGGCAGCGGCGGTGGTGCGCCGGCGGCTGTGGGGCTTGCCATCGCCGCCGTGATCGTGGCGGTTGGTGGAGCGGTCTTACTGCGGCGGCGCAGTGGCGGTGAGCGGAGCACTGAGCCGTGAGCAGGGTGCTTCCACCTCGAGCCGGGGCAGCGCCCGACGCGGACCCGAGAGAGGCACGCGCTGGGCGCCGTCGCCTCGGCGTGATCGTGGGTGCCGTGGTGGCGGTGGTCGTGGTGCTGGCCAGTGGCGGGTGGTCTGGTGCGTGGCAGGCGACCGTGCTGGCCGACCCCGGTGCACTGGTCCGCTGGTCCTCGCCGGTCGTCACCGTGCTGTCTCAGCTCGCAGCTGCGGTGACTGTAGGGGCGTTGTTCCTGGTGGTGGCGATCCTTCCCAGCGGATCTTCCCGGGAAGCCGTGGGGGCGAAGGCGTGGCCTGCCGCGGGGGTGGTGGCCGGGGCGGCCGCCGGCATGTGGACGGTGCTGAGCGTCGTGGACGCGGTGCTGACGTACGCCAGGATCACCGGGACGTCGCCGCAGGCCGAAGGGTTCGGCAGCCAGCTCGCGCTGTACGTGGGGTCGGTCTCCGGTGGGCGCACCCTGCTGGGCGTCACCGTGCTGGCGGCGATCACCACGGTCCTCGCGCTGCTGGTCACAGGACCACGAAGCGCCGTTGTCGCGGCCGTGCCTGCGTTGACAGCGTTCGCGCTGTGGTCCCAGACGGGGCACGCGTCGGGCGACGTGAACCATGAGCTCGCCGTGGGCGCGATGTTCTTGCACCTGGTCGGTGCCGCGCTGTGGATTGGGGGGCTCGCGGCGATCACGCTCGTGGCTCGTCATCTCGGCAGCGCCCTAGGCACCACCGTCGCGCGCTGGTCGCCGGTAGCGGCGTGGTCACTGGCCGCAGTCGTGGTCTCAGGGCTGGTCAACGTAGTCCTGCGCACCGACGGGCCCCAGGATCTGACGACGCCCTACGGAACGCTGGTCGTCGCCAAGGTGCTGCTCACCGCGGGCCTGGCGCTCCTCGGCCTGGTGCATCGTCGGGCCGTGATACCCCGACTCGAGCCGACAGCGTCGGGTCGAGCACCCGCGCTGTTCTGGCGCCTCGTGGCCGTCGAGCTCGCGGTCATGGGCGCCGTGTCCGGTGTCGCGGTCGGGCTCGGCAGCACCGAACCACCCGGCGCGGTGACGGCCAGCGGTGACCTCACCCCGGCCGAGGTCATCACCGGTCACCCGCTGCCGCCGCCGCCGACCGTCGAGCTGTGGCTGACGTCCTTCCGGTGGGACCTGATCATCGCGGCCGGCTGCGCCAGCGCCCTGGTCGTCTACCTGCGGTGGGTGCGCCGCCTGCGTGCTCGCGGGGACCGATGGCCGTTGACCCGGACGGCGTGTGCCGTCACGGGGCTCGTGCTGCTGGGATGGGTGACCTCCGGCGGCCCGGCGGTGTACGGGCACGTGCTGTTCAGCGCGCACATGGTCCAGCACATGGTCCTGGTCATGGTCGTGCCGATCTTCCTTGCCCTGTCGGCGCCGGTGACGCTCGCCGCACGTGCTCTGCCGGTGCGGCACGACGCCTCCTGGGGGCCGCGGGAGTGGCTGCTGCGACTCGTCCACTCGCCCTGGGCGCGGTTCTGGTCGCACCCGGTCGTGGCTGCGGGGAACTTCGCCGGGTCGATGGTGATCTTCTACTACACGCCGGCGTTCGAGTACGCCCTTCGCTGGCAGATCGGAACCGTGCTGATGGTGGCGCACTTCACCGTCGCCGGTTACCTGTTCGTCAACGCTCTGGTCGGCATCGACCCGGGCCCACGGCGGCCCGCGTTCCCGATCCGCCTCCTGCTGCTCTTCGCGACCATGGTGTTCCACGCGTTCTTCGGTGTCGCCTTGGTCATGCAGGAGACCCTCCTTGTACCTGACTGGTTTGGGATGCTGGGTCGGCCGTGGGGGCCGTCCGCGCTGGACGACCAGCGGGCCGGTGGCGCGATCGCGTGGGGCATCAGCGAGGTGCCGATGCTCGCCCTGGCGATCGGTATCGCCCTTGCGTGGACCAAGGACGACGAGCGCACCGCGAAGCGTCTGGACCGCGCCGCGGACCGCAGCGGCGACGCCGACCTGGCCGCCTACAACGCGATGCTCACACGCCTGGCCGGACGCACCGACGCCCCCGCCCCAGGGCGCACCGAGCAACCAGAGCCTTCCAAGCGCTCGGCGGGGGCGCCGGACGGCTGAGCGGCTACCAGGTCAGGTCCGAGCACTCGTGCTGCTGCTGGGCCGTTTCGACCTGGAGCGTGGCGTGGGAGATGCCGAAGCGATCGCGGAGGACGTCCCGGGCACCGGCCAGGACCGCGGCGTGATCGGCGCCGCTGCTCGCGACGAGGTGAGCGGTGGCGACGTTCATCCCGGAGGTCAGCACCCACAGGTGAAGGTCGTGGACGGCGCTCACGCCGGGCACGGCGCCCAGCTCTCGGCTGACGGCCTCCGGGTCGATGCCGACGGGGGCGTGCTGGCCCAGTACCGCGAGGACCTGCCGTCCCAGTGTGATGGCACGCACGATGACGAAGACGGCGATCGCCAGGGCCACCACCAGGTCCCAGACCGGTCGCCCGGTGGTGATGATCAGAACACCGGCGACCATGACGCCGACGGAACCGGCAGCATCGGCCACCACCTCGAAGTAGGCGCCCCGGACGTTGAGGCTGTCCTTGGACCCGCTGCGCAGCAGCACCATGGAGACGACGTTGATCACCAGGCCGGCGAGGCCGACCACGAGCATCACACCGGAGGGCAGGGACGGGTCCTCGCCGATCCGACTGATCGCCTCGACCACCACGTACACCCCGACGCCGAGCATGATCAGCACGGTGAGGCCGGAGGCGAACACTTCCGCGCGGTACGAGCCGTAGGTTCGCCGCCCCGTGGGGTCGGGGCGGGTGGCGATCCGGGTGGCGAGCAGGGCCGCCCCGAGGGCCACGACGTCGGCGGCCATGTGCCCGGCGTCGGAGATCAGCGCGAGCGAGCCGGAGACCAGCCCCGCCGTCAGCTCGACCGCGAAGAAGGTCGCGGTCAGGAGGAACGCCCCGGCCAGGCGGCGTCGGTAACGCCCACCAGCGTGCTCAGCGACGGGACCGTGACCGTGCCCGGCGCCCATCAGCGGCTCCCCTCGTGTCCGGTGTGCTCCCGGCACACGTCCAGCAGCATCCGCACGTGGGCGTCGGCCAACCGGTAGTACACCCGGCGGCCCTCACGCCGGTTGTCCACCACCCCCGAGGCGCGCAGCAGACGCATCGTCTGGGACACCGACGCCTCGGGGACCTGGACCGCCGCGGAGATGTCGCACACGCACAGCTCACCGGCCTCCAGCAGCGCGTAGAGGATCTTGGTGCGCCGTACGTCACCGAGCAGCCGGAACAGCCCGGCCAGCGTCCCCGCTTCGACGTCGTCCGGGACGCTGGCGCGCACCAGCGCCACGCGCTGGGACTGCGGATCACCACCGACGCAGCCGTCCAGCGGCAGGACCCGACCCATGGTCATCTCCTCATCTGCGTGGATCTTCAGATAACGTCACCCTAGCGCTGTGGTCGCCCTGGCCTTCCTGACTGCACGATGGCCTACAGGCCGGTGTGTCTGTCCGACGGAGCGCACAGACCGGAGGAGGAGCGGGTGCAGGACGACCCGGGCGTGACCGGGCCGGTGTGGCTGCCGACCGCACCGCCGTCCCTGGAGACGATGCTGGCCCCGACGCTGCAACCGGTGCCGGTCCTTCCGGTGCTGGCCGCGGTGCTGCTGGCGCTGTACCTGGCGGGCGCGGGCCGGCTGTGGCTGCGAGGGCGGCGCTGGTCGATCGGCGCGACCATCTCGTTCACGGTGGGCTGTGTGGTGCTGGCGGTCGTGACGGGCGCGGGCATCGAGGGGTACGGGCTGCGGCTGTTCTCGGCGTTCATGTTCCAGCAGCTGACGTTGATGATGCTCGTCCCGCCGCTGCTGGTGCTGGGGCGCCCCGGCACGTTGCTGCTGCGCGCCACACCGCACCGGGGGGTGGGCCGGCTGGTGCTGGTCACGGCGCGGCGGGCCCTGCGCAGCCCGGTCAGTCGGGTCCTCGTGCACCCGGCGGTGATGGTGCCGTTGTTCTTGCTGGCGTTCTACGGGTTGTACCTGGCCGAGCTCGCCGACCCGTTGCTGCGGACGTGGACCGGGCACCTGGCCCTGGAGGTGGGGTTCCTGGTGGCCGGGCTGCTGTTCACGGTGCCGGTGCTGTCCACCGACCCGTTGCCGATCCGGCAGACGCATCATGGGCGGGCACTGGACCTGGTGCTGGAGATGCCCCTGCACGCGTTCTTCGGGGTGATCGTGATGATGGCCACCGCGCCGATGGTCCCCTTGTTCGCTGCGCCGCCGGTCGGCTGGGAGATCGATGCCCTGCGGGACCAGCAGCTGGCCGGCGGGCTGGCCTGGTCCTACGGGGAGGCGCCGGGACTGCTGATGCTCCTGCTGATCGCCAGCAGGTGGCAGCGCAGCGACACCCAGCGGTCCAGGGCGCGGGACCGGCAGATCGACCGCGACGGCGGCGCCGACGCCGAGCTCGAGGAGTACAACGCCTACCTCGCGCGCTTGAACGGTACGCGGCCCTCCGGGGCGCCACCGGGGCAACCGTGATGGTCGAGCTTCCGGGGGCCGCGGCCTGGGAAGTTATCGACACCGTGGTGGTGGTCTTCTCGACGATGTCCTGGCCGAGCCGGACCCCGGTGTAGGCCGCGACGGCCATCAGCACGAGGAGCCCGACGATCAGGCGCCACTCCAGCCACGGGGGCCACACGCGGGTGACCCACTCCCGGCCCGGCACCCTCAGGGCCCGCACGCGCAGCGTCAGGGCCTGGTCGCCCGGCACGCGGAGCCGCCGCGGGAAGGGACGCCGGCTGCGGTCGCGGCCGCGTCGTCGGCTGCCTGCCAGCGCACCGCTGACGATGGCCGCCGCCGCCAGGAGGTACACGGCGGTCTGCGGCGTGGCGCCCAGTCGCGCCACCGGGGTGAGCGCGGCGCGCAGCGGCAGTGAGGCGAGGAGCTCCTGGTCGGTGAACAGACCGGTCCCGTGCGACGACCGTACCGTCCGGCCTGATCATGGCGCTGACGCCCACGGTGGAGACCTGGACGTCGACCTGCCGTGCTCCACCGCGCGGAAGCGGGACATCGCCAGCTGCTGGGTCGACTCCGGGGTGCGCCCGAACGAGGCGTTGTTGGTCGGGATGACGATCACCTCTGCCCCGTCGAGGACTCCCTCGCGGATGAGGTCCGCGTAGGCGACCTCGAAGCAGATCCCGGTGGCGAGACGCACGTCACGTCCGAGCGCGTCGATCCGCGGCCAGGGCGAGCGCGGTCAGCCAACGTGCCCAAGCCGGGCCGGGCAGCGTCCGCCACAGGTACGCGTACATCAGGCACCTCCGAGAATCTCAGCGGGAGTGCCCTCGCTGACCGGCATCCAGTAGTCGAGCTCTCCGTGCACGATGAACCGCTGCTTCAGCGAGAACTCCGGGTGGCACGTGGTGAAAGTGATCATGGCGCGAGTAGGTGTGGCGCCCGGCTCGCCGGGGACAGGAGCGACCACCTCGACAGCGGTCGGATCGACGATCCGCGTGTCTGTCACGCGGTAGACGTACCAGGTGGTCTCCGTCTGCACGACGAGGGGGTCACCGACCTGGAGCTCCTCGACCCGGTTGAACGGTTTGCCGTGGGGATGCTGGACCTCGCATCGGTGGTCCTCGGGTTGCCGATGCTGTGGGCGTTCTCGGTGATGACCTGGTGGCAGACCGCAGAGGTGCGGCACACGTGGCGGTCGAAGGTCGCCGCGTACGCGGCCGAGCACGGTGAACCGCACCAGGCGCCGCAACGACCCGTGTCACGTCCGTCGCTGGCGAGGTACCTGCAGGCGCTGACCCTGGCGGTCATCCTCTGCCCGCTCGTCGCGGCCGCCGGTGCGCTGTCCGGTCGCGGCCTGCTCGCTGCGGCGTTGACGTCGTGCGCGGTCAGGGCGGCGAGGGAGTTGCGCGCGAACCTCGTGGGGATGCGGGATCAGGCCGCGAAGCAGGTCCCGGCGCCCTGAGGCGGACGGGTGGTCGTGCCGCACATAGGTACCGCGACCCCACCCCGCCTCAGGAGGACCCGTCATGCCCACCGCACCTCGCCGCAACGTCCCTGCCGTGTCCCGACGGGTGGTGGTCGCGTCGCTGGTCGGGACCGTCGTGCTCGCCGTCGGCGCGTTCGTCCTGTCGTTCGCGTCCCTGACCGACCTGGCGGTCATGGCGGGGATCAACGCGACGCTCGCGTGGATCTGGCCGCTGATCGTCGACGGCCTGATCGTCGTCGCGACGATGTCGATCGTGGCCCTCGCGGCGCACGGCCGGCGCGCCCTGTGGTACCCGTGGGCGCTGCTCGCCGGCGGGGCGTTGGTGTCCGTGGCGGCGAACGCCCTGCACGCGATCCTCGCGGCGGACGGGGTGGTGCCGGCCGTGGTGTCGGCGTTGGTCGCCTCCGTGCCGCCGGTCGTGCTGCTGGCGGTGACGCACCTGTCGGTGGAGCTGGTCCAGCGATCCGCGGAACCGGTGCCGACCTCCAAGGGTCGCCGCACCCGGGCGGCCACCGCACCGGAGCAGTCCGGAGCCCTGGACCGAGTCACCGCGCAGCGGACCGCGATCCCAGGCACGGTCGCGCCTGCCGACGGGGAGCCGCTGCCGGCGGCCGCGTGAACCTCACCTGGCGGTGACGTCCTCCAGCCAGGTGCGAAGCGCTGGCCCGGGGCACGCTCGCACCCACGTAGCCAGGTGCCTCAACCTCATGTCGACCTCCCCATCGGGGTGGCGCTCCTCGAAGTCCCGGAGCATGTCCGCCGCGGCGTCCAGGACCCCGTCACGGGTCGCGTCCTTGCGGCCCCCAACACCGGCGACGGTCAGCACCCAGTCGTCTGCGCCCCGCTGCTCCAGCCTCACTGGCGGCATCTCCCCCGGGTACTGCTGCCAGGTGCGTCCGGCACCGGGCCAGAGGACCCCGTGCGCGTCGGCTTGGGCGGTCAACCAGGCGGCGACCCGTGCGAGCTGGGCGTCGGTCAGCGGGGGCAGCGCATCCTCGTCACCGTCGTAGTCGCCCTTGTTGATGTCGGAGACGTGCTCGGCGAGCCACAGGCAGGTCCGCTCGGTGCTGGATGCCATCCGGTCCGGGAACGGGCCGAGCGGCTCGGTGAGCATGCCGTGCAGCTGCTGGACGGCGCCGGGGTCCGCTTGCCCGTCGGTGACGGCGGCGGCCGCGGCCCAGTACGCGAGGTCCCACGGGTGCCGGGCGTCCTCCTTCGCCTGCTGCTGGGTGCTGTTCCGGCACGCGGCGACCAGGGTCCGGAGGGCGTCACGCACTTCACCGTCCAGGTGACCTTCGACCTCCCGGGCCGCTTCCCGGAAGTCGCGGGTGCGGGGTCCACCGGCGCCCATGAACCACGAGCTGGTCAACGCGATCCGCTCCCCCGCGGACAGGTGCGCGACCCGTTGGATGACCTCCAGGGCTCGGGTCCCACCGGGCGCCGCCTCGAGCGTGTCCAGCGCAGCGCGCTGCGCGGCGAGGTCCGGTGCGACGTCCGCGCCGGCCGGTGACGTGGTCTCGGTCATGGTTCGGAGCGTAGACGTGACCTGCGCGAACGGGCAGGGCTGCCGCACATCAGGTGAGCATGATGGGAGCCCACCACGCGATCTCCGGTGCCGCCGCCTGGGTGGCGATCACCTCCACCGCCCCGTACACCCTCGGGTTGGATCCGCTGCCGGCGTCGTCGGTCGTCGTGGGGTCCCTGGTGACCGCCGGCGCGGCGCTGCTGCCGGACGTGGACCATCACAACGGGACGATCGCTCACTCCGGCGGCCTGGTCACACGGGCTGCGGCCGCGGTCACCCAGACGGCGTCCGGCGGGCACCGTCACGGCATGCACTCGATCCTCGCGGTCGTGGGCTTCACCCTCGGGGCTGTCGCGCTGGGCCGGTGGGAGGCGCAGGTGCCGGTGTTCGGGACGATCCCGGCCGGGTCGGCGCTGCTGCTGCTGGCGTTGGTCGCGTTCGCCACGAAGGCGTTGCGCATCTCGCGCGGTGGGATCGTCAAGCTGTGGACGGGTGCGGCGGTGGTCGTCGCCGGGGTCCTGTGGTTCGCGCCGGATCAGCTGGCGTGGCTGCCGCTGTCGGTGATGGTCGGCGTGATCGTGCACCTGCTGGGCGACATGCTCACCAAGGGTGGGGTGCCGCTGCTGTGGCCGTGGATCCCGAAGCCCTCGAAGGCGTGGTCGGCGACTCCGTTCCTGTCGCGGCTGTGGATGAAGAACGGGTACATGGCCGTGCCCGTGCTGGGTCGGACCGGCTCGAAGCGGGAGTGGGTGCTGTGCGTGGGTCTGACCGCGTACACCGGCTACGCCTTGCTGGCCACGACCGGTCTGCTGGTCGTCGGCCCTGTCGCATGACCGTCCTGTCCGGCGCTGCGGGCGCGCGAGTGATGTCCGAGGCGTACGCCGACCCGACGATGCTGATCGACCGGTTCGAGGGTCCTCACGGGTGGCTGTCGAACTTCCACCAGCACCCGCTGGTCCTCGGTGGTGTGCGGTTCGGGTCCGTGGAGCACCTGTTCAACGCGTCGAAGTCCCTGGACCGTGACGAGCGTGAGCACGTGCGGGCTGCGCCGACACCGGCGGAGGCCAAGCGCCGCGGACGTCGAGTGACGCTGCGGCCTCGGTGGGACGAGCAGGTGCGGTTCGACGTCATGCGCATGGCGTTGCGCGCGAAGTTCGAGGACCCTGACCTGCGCGGCCTCCTCCTGGGTACCGGTGACGCCCTGCTCATCGAGGGAACCGGTGACGCCAAGCGCGCCTGGCACGACCAGGTGTGGGGGCAGTGCAGCTGTGACGAGCACCGTGCGTGGCCGGGTCGCAACGAGCTCGGCCGCGCCCTGATGGGCGTGCGCGCGGACCTGGCGGGGCACCCGGCGGACCGGTGGACCCGCGTGATGGTCACCGGTCACCGACCGCAGCACCTGGATCCTGAGTAGGTGACCTGGGCTCGCGCCGAGCTGGACCGGCTCGCGGTGAAGGTCCGCGACGAGCACCACGCGCAGGTCGCGATCACCGGTGCCGCGCTCGGGGCGGACACGTGGTGGGCGCGGTCCGCGCGCCGCGCCGGGCTGCGCCTGTGGGCGTACGTCCCGTGCCTGACGCAGGCGGCCCGGTGGCGTCCGGAGGACCAGGACACGTGGCGGAAGATGCTCGGCGCCGCCGAACGCACGCTGGTGCTGGCTGCGGACTACGACGTGCGGCTCCTGCACGCCCGCAACGGGTTCATGGTCCGTGACGCGGACCTGGTGATCGCGGTGTGGGACCCCACGAAGACCACCGGTGGGACGGCCTCAGCGGTGAAGGTGGCGCGCGCCGCCGGCAAGACCGTCGTCATCGTCGACGTCGCAGCCAGGCGAACACGGATCGAACGCCAGCGGTGAGCCCACGCAGCGGGGGCGGCTCCCGGCCCAGGAGGGCTTCGATCTCGGCCTGACGGGGGTGCATCCCTACGTTGAGCTGGTCGAGGGCGGTGAGGTTCATCCCGCCGAGCTCCGCGCGCATGCGGTCGCTGTCGTTCTGCGCCCACACACCGAGCCGGCCGCGCACGGTCCACGTCCGTAGCCGCTTGTCGATCGAGCGGAGCGCTACCGCGACGTCGTGCACGGTGCGGCGCTGCGTCGCGCGCAGCCCGTAGAACGCGCCCATGTCGAGCACGTACGTGAGCGCCGGCTGCCGCTTCCCGCGCGCGTCACGGCAGCTGACGGTCACGCGGTACCGCTCGGGCAGACCTTCCGTTCGGCGCGCCGTCAAGGCGTCGAACAAGGTCCGGATCTCCCCGCCGGGGGCAAGGCTCGGGATGCCTTCGGCCAGGAACGCCAGGTCGCTGATGCGACGGCCGGCGGCGTCCTGGTCGATGGAGCTGACCAGCGGCGGGTCGAACGCCAGTCTGACGTCCGTACCGACGGTGGGGCCGAGGTTCCGCACGACGAGGTCCACCCCGTGGAAGGCACCCTCGCTGAGCTGCAGCTCGACGTGGATGGCCGGCCGGGCTTGGTCTCTGCGGACACGGCGGGCGATCTCGGTCTGCACGACGGCGACGATCAGCGCGACCAGTGCGACGAAGAAGGTCCCGACGGCGGCCGCCGCGGTCCACTCCTCGGGAGTCCAGTCCGGGGCGTTCACGTCGACGACCGTAGCGGTGCGCGCGGCCGGTGACCTGCCGCACATCCGGCACGCATGGACCATCTGACCGACGACACCAGGGGCGCGTTCCGCGTCACCACGGCACGCTCGACGTACACGCTGAACCTCACCGCCCGGACGCTGACCCGGGAAGGGGACCAGGTGCTGGCCGACAACGACATGTTCGTGCTGGCGCAGGTGGAGGTCGTGAAGGTCGGCGAGAAGATGCAGGTCGTGGTCCTGCACGACGGGCAGTACCGGAGGATCACGTCCTCGGTGGTGCAGTTCATCGCCCCGGTGGTGGTCCTGCCCGCCGCCTGACGCAGCACCGGCGCCGTGCCGCACATCAGCAGGGCATGACGACCACGCCTGAGCGCCCCGAGCAGCTGCACATGTTCTCCGTCCGCCACGACATGGGCGTCTCGTTCACGCGCCCGTACGGCCGCACCGACCACCTGTCGGTGATGCTCACCCCGGACAGCGCGCTGGACTGGGGGTTCGAGGAAGCCTCGGCGCACGTCTCCCCGGAGAACGTCGCCAGGCTCACCCACTGGCTGCTGACCGGCAAGGCGCTGCCGCGTGACGAGCACGTCCCGCGCCCGGTGGACGCGCTCCTGGACGAGACCGCTGCCGTCCCGGTCCTCGCGAGGGTCGCGGGCGAGCACCTGTACCTGGGGTGGGACGTGGGCCCCGGCGGCTTCACGATGATCGGAACCGGTGTGTGCCGCTGCGGGCTGCGGCTCCAGCGCAAGGGCGGACGGTTCCCGGACGTCTCGAAGGACGTGGAGGAGCTCCACCGCGACCACGTCGCGCAGGCCCAGCTCGCCGCGCTGCGTGAGGCCCTGACCCGTTGAGCAGGAGCCTCGAGACCCTGCTGGAGGAGTTCGCCGGCACGGGTGACGCCGCCCTCTGGGCGGCCTACCCGGACCTGGACGACGCCGGTCAGGCCCGTTCCGACGAGGTGGCGTGCGAGCAGATGTCCCGCCGGTTCGCCGAGCTCGCCGCCGCCGCGGGGCTCGTGACGTCCCTGGTGCGCGGCTCTGACGCGGACGAACCGCTCGTCGACGAGCACTGGTGGGTGCAGGTCGACGGCGTGAACGTCGACTGGACGGCCCGCCAGTTCCACAACCTCGAGCACCCGGCGAACCCCGCGCACGCAGACCTGCCGTGCCCGCTTGTGTGGCGCGGCGCCGAACACCCCGTGGTGTCGTTCCGCCGGCGCGTGAGCATCCCCACCGACCGTCTCGCCGCACCGGAGGACCTGACATGGCCGACCTGACCACGACCCTCGGCGTGGGCACGACCCTGCCTGTCGTCGCGATCGGCGACGTGGACGTCGACGGGGTGCCCACGGACCGGGGCTCCCGCCGGCTGCTGCGCCGGGCGAGCCGCATCCTGGCTGCCCTGCGGGCCGCCGAGGTGCACGGGACGGCCACGATCCATGCGGACGGGGGCACCGTCCTGGGTCTGCGGAGCATCCGGGTGCGGGTCCGCACCAGCGAGGACGCGCAGTTCGTCGTGCTCGCCGACACCTACCCCCGAGGGGGTGTCAGCGGACCGGCCGGTGAGTCGGTGAGGGTCGCCGTCCTGGAGCGACCGGACGGGCGACCCGGCCTGCCGATGCGGACCGGTTCGGTCTGGGTCGACATCGACCGGGGCCCGAGCGCGACACGCTCGGACCTCCTGGGGGCACTGCGGTCGGCGCTGGCGCCGCAGGTGTGGGCCGCGGTCACGGGCGAGATGGCCCGTGGTCAGCGGGTGGACCTGTACCGAGCCGAACCGAACGGCGGTTCCGGCCTGGTGGTGGACACGACCGGGCCGGCCGGTCATGTCGTCGGCCATGTGGACTGGGGCGGTCACGTCGGCGAGCTCACGCAACGCACGGGCTCGTCCTGGTCCCGCGGAGAGGGCGCGTTCGGCCGGTTCCTGACCGCCGAGTTCCGCCGGTCCCTGGACGTCCAGCACGAGCGTGAGGTGTTCGGGCCGTTCATGGAGCGGCTGACGTCGACCGCCCGCGCGTACTCCGGCCTGCCCGCGGGTGAGGCCGAGGGCTGAGCCCTGCTACGGGGCGCGTCGGGCTTTGCGCAGCGCCTCGTCGTAGCTGCGCACTCGCCAGACGGTCTCCTCCAGCCGCTGCATGGCGCTGAGCAGCGTGGTCTGGTCGGACCGGTGGGAGTACGCCTTGAACGCCGTCAGGTCGTCACCCAGCGGCAGAGTCGGCTCCTCCACCGCCATCTCGAGGTCGTTGGCGACCGCCTCCAGCTCGGTGCGAACCCGCGCGAACGCCATCTGCGCCCGTCGCAGGTGCAACGCCCGCTGCCGCTCGAGGATCTCGATGATCTGTCCCCACTGCGGGACCGCGTCTTCCCGCAGGTAGGCGTGGCCGCTGCCACTGCGGGCAACACCGATGAGCTGGTCGTCTTCGATCAGCATGCGGAGCGTGTTCACCGGGATGCCGCAGAGCTTCTGCACCTCGGACAGCTTCAGCAGCTTGACGTCGTCGTCCCCCACGGTGCGAAGGCTAGTGGTGCACGCACCGGCCGGCGCCGCACATACGCCCTCGGTGACGGCTGACACCTTCGACCCGGCGCTGCGTACCCGGTTCGGCACACCCAAGCGCTGGGTCGGGCCGGGACGGTTCGGTGTCGTCATGGCCGGCTCGAGGCGGGTCGTGGATCGCGTCCTGGACCCGGCATCGGGCGCGTGGTCCGAGCTGCAGCACGTCGACGCCGCCCACGACCATGCGGCCGCCCTTCGCAGGGAGCGACGCTGCGGCGAGTTCGAGGTGGTCCGTGACGAGGCTGGTGTCTGGCGGGACTACCTGGGGCGAACCCCCGAGCAGATCCACGACGCCCGTTGGGCCACCTCGTGAGCGGCCCTAGCCTGGACTTCTGGTCCTCGGCGCCGCCGGTCCCGGTTCCTGTGCGCGGCGCGTCTCGGCCGGCGCCCGCGCCCGGCCCGGTCGCTGCGGCCCCCGCACCGACGTCGTCACCGTTGACGCCGCCCCCGTTCCCCCGGGTGCACCCGGACGCCCACTCCCCCGCACGGCCGGCGGATCATGCCTTGCCTGCCGTGCCGCGTCCTCTGCGTGACGCAACCTTCGCCGACCTGGCCACCGACCCTGACCCGTGGGAGCAGATCCTCACCGCACCCGTCCCCGCCGACGGGCTGCCGCTCGAGCAGGACCCGACGGCGCCGGACACCCGCCGGACGCGTCGACCGCGCCGATCCGTGACGTCCCGTGCTCGCACCGTCGTCGGGGAGCTCCTGGTGACCAGCGCCGTGCTCGCCGGCCTGTACCTGCTGTGGCTGCTGTGGTGGACCGACGTGCAGGCCGAGGAGGTGCACGAGGAGATTGTCGCGTCCCTGGAGTGGGCGCAGCCGTCAGCCCCGCCGGCCGACCGGCCACGCAAGGAGCCCGGTCCCGGGCCGGCGATCGCCGAACCCGCCGACGGGGAGACGTTCGCCGTCCTGCATGTGCCCAGGTGGGGGTACGACTACGCGCGCCCGGTCACCCAGGGGGTCGACCGGGCCACCGTCCTGGACCCCAAGGGCATCGGGCACTACCCGGGCACCGCGATGCCCGGGCAGGTGGGCAACTTCGCCGTCGCCGCGCACCGGGTCACGTACGGCAAGCCGTTCAACCGGGTCGCGGAGCTGCAGGTCGGGGACCCGCTGATCGTGCAGACCGAGGACGCCTGGTACGTGTACCGGGTCACCTCCAGCGACGTGGTGCTCCCCGGTGACGTCGAGGTGATCGCCCCGAACCCCGGGGACCCGACGGGGCAGGCGGTCGAGGAGATCATCACGTTGACGACGTGCCACCCGATGTTCTCCGCGCGGGAGCGGTTCATCGTCCACGGCATCCTGGACTACTGGTGGCCGGCGACGTCTGGCACACCGGCCGAGCTGACCGGGCAGGAGGCCTGATGTACGCGTGGCTGTGGCGGCATCTTCCCGGGCCGGTGCCGGTCCGGGCCCTGATCGCGCTCACCCTGGCCGGTGCTGCTGCGGTCGTCTGCTTCGAGTGGGTGTTCCCCGCGGTGTCCCCGCTGCTGCCGTTCGAGGACGCCCTCGTCGGCGTCCCGTGAGGTGTCCGCACATCAGCCCGTCATGAGCGGCGGACCCTTCACCGAGCTGCGGGTCGTGACCACGGCCGGCTGGCTGGCGCGCGACCTGCGCGGCGGCTCGGTGGTGCCGGTGGTGCACGACCTGGGGCTGGACGTCCCGGCGGACACCCGCTCGACGGCGTGGTGGTGCCCGCATCAGCACGTCGCGCGCTTGGCCGTCACCCCTGGTGTCACCCAGCCGGTCCTGTGGTCCCCGGGGCCGCGGTGGCTCACGCGGGTCGCGCCGCAGCATCTGCGGCGGCGGGTGTGGGCCGGGCCACTGCAGGACGTGCCGGCCAGCCCGCTGTGGGCGACCGGTGGGCCGCTGTTCGCCAAGCCCGCGGAGATCAAGGTGCGGGGCTTGGACGCTGCCGCGTACCCCTCGGCTGAGGCGGTGACCAGGGCGCTGCGCGACCGTGGCCTCCCGAGCTCATCGACGGTCGTGCTGTCCGAGGTCGTGCGGTTCGTCGAGGAGTTCCGGTGCTTCGTCGCTCCTGGCCCGGGCGGGCGGCCGCGGGTGGTCGCCGCGTCGGCGTACCTGGTTGACGGGCTCACCTGGGACGCGTGGGAGGACGGCACCGCGGCGCCGGACCCGTCCGAGGCGGTCGCGTTCGCCGGCGGGGTCGTCGCGACGGTCGACGGGCCAGCCGGGTACGTGCTCGACGTCGGGCGGCTCGCGGACGGGGCGTGGGCGGTGGTGGAGGCGAACGCGTCCTGGTCCTCCAGCCCGTACCACTGCGACCCCGCGGGGGTGGTCGCGTCCGTGCTCGCTGCGCAGGACCCCGGGGCCGCACCGGGGTGGGCGTGGAGCTCGGACCCGTACATGGCCCGGTTCGCCCGGCCGCTGCCGGTCCGCTCGACCTGACCGCCATCAGGGCGCGACGGTAGCTGGGCGGGGAGGCTCTCATGCGGCCCATGAGCCACACCCTGCCCCTGCCCCACCGGGCATCCCAGCGCGCAAGATGCTCGCCGACCCGTGGTGTCTGCGACCGCCCGAGTCGGCGAACGCCCATGGACACCTGCCCTCAGCGACGCCCTGGACGACCTCGACACCATCTGGCTGGACGAGCGGTCGATGGTAGAAGCGTGACCGAGAACGCCCCGCCCGGACCTTCGCCGGACCCGCCCCGGCGGGAGCTGCGCGGGCGCGCCACCGCACGGCCGGCGAACGACCGAGGCGCGGCCCGGCGGGAGACGATCAACACGATCACGGCGGTCGCCAACACCGTGCTTCTCGCGCTCCAGCTCACCTTCGGCGTGAGCGGCCCTGAGCCGCCACCCCCGCCACCGCCGACCGTTGTGACGCACGTCACCGTCCCAGTCACTGTCCTGGTCGGGTGCGCGCCCACGGTGACCGGTGAAGGCGGACCCGCCCCGACGGTCCACCCGCCTTCGGCCCCGGAAGGGCCGGACCACCAGGAGAACGCCATGAGCATCCGCCCCGGCCAGCACGTCACCGCCGAGTTCAGCCGCAACGACGTCGTCGAGGTCATCGTCCTGCAGGTCCGCGGGCGTGAAGCCCTCGTGCAGCAGAAGGGAACCGAGCGCGCCGAGTGGATCCCCCTCAGCGACCTGCGCTGACCCCTGCCCGTCGGTGCCCGACTCCTCCGCGGGGTCGGGCACCGACGGGTCAGTTCGTCTTCGTGTTCGTCAGGTGCGTCCCGATGTACCCGACGTACACCTTCCCGGTCCCGGCCACGTCGTCCAGGTAGTACAGCCGCGGGCTGGCCATCCCGATCCGCCCGAGCTTGAAGTGCGCGCGCATCTGCGCGAACCCCGTGCCCGACACCTCCGGCGGGACCGGCAGCAGCCGCTCGTCCCCGTACTGGTTCATCGTCGTACCGGTCTCGGTCCACGCGTGCTTGCCCGGGGACATGCCCCGGTACCCGGCCGGGGTGTTGCCGAGGTACTGGTGCACGTTCCCGGTGCAGTCCCCCGCCTGCCGGGCCCGCACGTACTCGCCGAGCACCAGCAGCGCCTCCCACGCGTTGCGCAGCGCCTTGCCGGAGGAGTCCACCGTGTCCAGCTCCAGGGCCGTCCCCGGGTCGGCGGCGATCACCACCCCCGCCGCCTCCAGCTCCTGCGCGCGTTCCAGCAGCTCCCCGTAGGAGGACGGGTAGACGGTCTCCTTCTCCTGGGGCAGGACCGCGTACGCCAGGTCGTGCTTGCCGGCGGCGATCAGCTGCTGACCCAGCCACGCGACCCGGTCAGCCTGCCGCTGCTCCTGCTCCTGAACTTCCAGGAGCTCGACCTGCTCCGCGAGCAGCTGGTCCCGCAGCTCGTCGATCTCCTCCAGCAGGGTCTCGATGCGAGCCTGCTGCCGTTCCATCCGCCGGGCGGCCTCAGCGACCGCACGCGGGTCGGCCCGGGGCGCCGTCGCCTCCTCCACGAAGCGAGCCAGCGTCTCCTCGGCCAGGTCGGGCAGGCCGAGCGCTACCCGGACCCGTTCGAGCTCGGCGTGCTCGGCGAGGTAGGCCTGCGCCTCGAGGTCGACGGCGGCCTGCTCGACGACCTCCTCCGTCAGCGGCGGCCGGGCGGGTGCCGGTTCCGGCTCGACGGTCGGGGCGGGCGCCTGCTTCGGGGCGGCACCGGTGGGGGCCGGCGGCTCGGTGGCCGGGACGTCCCGTGCCGGTTCCTCGGCCGGGGGCCGTTGCGCCGGGACGGAGGTCATCGCCTCGGTCAGGGCGTTGTTCTCCAGCCGGTCGAACGTCCGCTGCCACGCCGCCAACGGGGCCGGTGTCTTGTGGCGGGCGACGATGCCGCGGGCGAACCCGCCCACCAGGGTCTGCAGGTACCGGTCAGGCTTCTCCGCCAGCCACTGCGTCGACAGGATCCGGTGCTGCGGGGCGGTGGCGGTCGCGTCCAGGTTCAGTCCCGGCCCGTACGTGCGGATCGTCCACGCGGGTGCTTCCCACACCCGGCCCAGACGTGCGGCCAGCGCCGCGGTCGCACCGGGGTCCAGGACGAACACGTGCCCGAGCCCGTCGACCTGCGCCGCCCAGTCCTTCACGCGCGTGACGAACGGGGCGAAGTTCAGCCGCTCATCGGTGCCGGCGACGAACACGGGGGCGCGGCGGTCCGGGTCGCGCAGGACGGTGATGAGCTCGCCCAGCCGGTCCGCGGTGATGATCCGCGGGTCGCGGCACAGCTCGAGGCCACCGTCGGCCAGGTGCAGCGCTTCGATCAGGTAGCGGGCGACGCCGGGGACCTTGACGAACAGCCCGTCCTCGGACACCACCTCGATGGCGACCCACCCGCCGCCGCGTTCGTGCTCGACGGCGGTGATCCGGGTGGTCCAGTGCCCGGCGTGAGTGTCCTCCTCCAGCACCATCCGGAACGCCCGGTCGTGCCCGTGCCGGTGGTGCCGGACGGTCACGGTCCGGCCCTTGGCCGGCTGGTCGTGCGTGCCGTCGACGGTGACGTCGAGATCCCACTGCTTGCGGGACCGCAGCCAGGTGGCGACCTGGTCCTCCACGGTCCCCAGCCATGGTGCCGGTTCGTGGCAGGTCGCGAACGCGTGGTAGTCGCGCTCCCCGATCGCCGCTCTCGCTGATGGCCGTGTAGCGGTGTCCTGCGTGGTCATGTTCTTCCCCCTTCGACGCGCCCGTCGCGAGGTCAGGGTAGAGGCCACGGCAGACACGGCTGGGCCGCCCAGGTGCTCCGCAACGGTCGGGCTCATGCCCCCGCTCCGAGTAGTCCGGCGTTCGAGGGCGGGGCTGGGTACCGCAGCGTCAGGACGTCCTCGGGGAGGGTGACCTCCCTGCCGGAGGACCACCCGTGATCGGGGCGGTCCAGAACTGGCTCACCGAGAGCGGCAACGGCCTGGGCGACGGTCAGCCCGAACGGGTGCCGGCCGCTCTCCACCAGACGTCCGGTCAAGTAGTGCAGGGCGCCGTCCACCCCGGCGTACCCGTCGCGGGGCGAACCCCACCACGGGCAGCGGATCGTCACGCCCTTCGCGTGGTCCTCCCACAGCGAGTCGTCGAGGTAGTCCTCGACGAAGCGGGCCTTCGCCTCCGCGGTGGCCCTTTCCACCCACTGCTCGGCCAGCGACCGAGCGAGCTCACGTGTGGTGGTGGTGAGCGCCTCGACCTTCACGGCGACGGAGCGCTCGGCGAGAGCCTGGGCGTGCGCGGCGTCGTAGGCGTCCTCGTCGAGCCGGACGACGTACCAGGCGGCCCGGTCGGACCCCCACGGCGGGGTCAGCTGGCCGTCGTCCCGCTTGGCGAAGTGCTCACCCGCGCCCCGGTCGCTGTACGGCTTGTCGGTGGACCACCGGCGGGAGCTGAGCATCGACCGCGTGCCGCTGACCTCGAGGGCGATCGACCCGTCCCGCTCCCGCTTCCACTCGGCGGTGAAGTACCCGACCGGCGCCGACTCGCGCTCCCCGGTGACGGCCCGCTCCGGCTCGGCGGGGGTGAAGCCCGGCCGGTAGGCGTACACGCTGAACCCGTCCCGGTCGGAGTGGCGGGTCGCGCTCTCCTGGTAGGTGACGGCGACCGCGACCCACCCGTCAGGGGTGTGCACGGAGGCGAGTTCCTCGGCCGCGTCCGCGATCTCCGCGTCGGTGAGGTGGTCGGCGGCGACGGCGCGACGGTTCCACGACGCCCACCGCTCGGCCTCGAACAGCGGGATCCAGCGGGACACTGTCGACGGGGCTGGGATGACCCACTCGGTGGTGGTCTTGGCGCGACCGGTCGCGGTGTACTCGTGCCGGTTCACCCACACGTCCAGCGGGGCCACCTGGTCGCCGTAGTGGTTGCGGGCCTTGTCGGTGGGGCGCACCCACCGGCGCGGGGTCGGGGTCAGGGCGACGTACGTGCCGTCCTTCTTCCGCGCGACGAGCAGCACGTCCGGGTGCGCGGCACGGACCGCTGCGACGACCTGCCCGTCCCGGCCGGCGTTGCCGGCGGCGCGAGCGACCCGGGCCCGCTCAGCGAGGATCGCCTTGGCGGCCTTCGCCTCCGCGGTCGGGTCCCCGTTCAGAGGTCGGTGCCAGCGGTTGCCGAGCTTCCACCAGTCCACCAGCGGGACGACGGCAGCCTCGGCGGCCGCCAGGTCGATGTCCTCGGCCTGGGCGACCTGCCCGGCCAGGAAAGCCCGGAACGGCGCTTCCGCGGCCGCCTCCGCCTCCTTGAACGCGATGGCGGCGTTCAGGACAGGGAACAGGTCGGCGTACGCGTGCCGTTCGGTGCGGGCGGCGAGGTACTCCCTCATCTCCTCCACGGTGACCAGGTCCACGGGCAGGACGAACCGGTCGTCGGGATAGATCGTGCAGGACGCCTTCGTCTTGGGGACGCGCAGCTCGTGGCGACCCCGCTCGTCGCGGGCCCATGTCTCCACGGTCCGGGCGTAGGTGAACACCAGGGAGCCGGGGGCATCGCCGCGGCGGGTGATCGTGTGCACCTCACCGGTGGGCGGGTTCTCCACGCCGTTGGGGTGCAGCCGCTCGTGCTGGCCGTAGCTCCACCGGTCCCTGGACGCCTTCGGCCAGTCCTGGTGGCGGGTGGTGATGATGACCCTCATGCCTGGGGTGAGCTG
The DNA here is from genome assembly GCF_000603945.1 of Actinotalea ferrariae CF5-4. Classification (GTDB taxonomy): domain Bacteria; phylum Actinomycetota; class Actinomycetes; order Actinomycetales; family Cellulomonadaceae; genus Actinotalea; species Actinotalea ferrariae. Next base: position 22,946 of record NZ_AXCW01000014.1, read on the forward strand.
GCGGTTCTTCTCCGCGAGCCACTGGTAGAACGGCTTCCGCCCGGTGGTGAGGGTGTGCTCGTCGTCGGCGATGAGGACCACATGCCCGGCGTCGTAGTGCTCCGGGGACAGCAGCGACAGTCCGGCGACGGGCAGCGGGTGGAAGACGGCAGTCCGGTCGATCAGGCCCTGCAGGATCAGGGCGATCCGCATGTAGTGCCGCTCGCGGGCGCCGGCGGCCTTCTCTGCCTTGAGCCAGGCGTCAGTCCCCGGCTGCAACGGAGCCTTGGTGTACGGGTCGACGAACATGGCCGTGAACTCGTTGCGGGCCGGGACGAGGCGGCGCCCGACGTTGAAGTCGGTCAGCATCCGGTAGACGTTCTGGCCGTTGCGGATCAGCCACCAGGTCTCGGTGTTGGCCTGGTCCATGGCGCTCTGCAGCCACGGGTCCTTGTACTCCCGGCCCTGGCGGCGGGGGATGATCGCGACGACGCCACGCTGCTCGGGCAGCACCTGGTCCAGGTGGGCGGGGTCGGCGGTGATCCACTGGTCGAACGCGGCGATGTCGCGGACGTCCATGCCGCCGTGCTCGGCGTATAGGGCGGACTCCTCATCCATCGCGAGGACCTGCTGGCGGACGTGGATCGGGGTGCCGGCCGACGCGGGGGTCCCCTCTGCGAGGGTGTGGAGCTCCTCGTCACGACCGAGGTAGAGGTTCATCGTCCAGATGCCCTCCTCGAACATCCGCACCTGCGCCTGGAGGGGCTCCAGCTCGGCAGCCATGGCGCGCAGCTGGGCCTCGAGGGCGCGCTGCTGCGCGGCGATGAGCTCCTTGGCCTTGGCTTGAGCCTCGAGGGCTGCCTTGCGGGCGTTGGCGACGACGGCGCGGGACGCGGCCATCTGCGTCTTCACGGCCATGGCCTGGTCGGCGCCGGCGGGGATGAGCGCGGTCCCGGTCTGGGTGGCGTCAGCGACCTGCACTGCCTCTTGGGCGGCGCGACGTGCGGCTTCCAGAGCGCCGGCAACGTCGGCCGGCTCGGGGGTCTCGGTCATGCGGTGCTGATGTGCGGACCGGGCGCCGGTGTGCACGCGACGCCCGGTCCGCGGACGGTCACATGCCGGTCGCGAGCAGACCGCCTTCGGCGAGGTGAGCAGCGATCTGCTCGGCCAGGGCGGGGTCCTTGACGATGCCGTTGATGCGGTCGGTGGCGCGACGGACCGCGTCGTTGATGTCGACGACGACCCCGTCGGCGAGGGTGGCCTGGGCGGCCATGACGGCGGACAGGGTGGTGCGGTAGACGGTCGGGACGAGGACGACCTGGCCGTCCTGGACGAGTCCGTTCGGGACTGCCAGGACGACAGTGATCGCCTCGGACGGGGTGAGGAGCGCCTCGATGTCGGCGTCGGTGATCTCGGGCTGGGCGGGCACGGGTGCGTCGGTCATGGGCGACAGATGTGCGGCACGGGCCGGCCCGCACTTCACCGGTTCGTGCGCGCCTTCGACCCGACCCGCCACCCCCGCGGCTCCGCGGGGAAGTTCGTGATGAGGTCCCGCGGCGAGCCGGCCGTGACCCTCGAGCCCCAGGACGGCCGGCAGGCGCCGGCGGGCGAGGATGTTCCGGTGCCCTCACCGTCCCGCGCCCCTTGGTACCGGCCCTGGGCTCGCCGCTCCCCCGCCGTCCACCCTGACCGCACCCCGTGGCCGGACCTGACCGACGAGCAGTGGAACGACCCGGCGACCGTGCCTCTGGTCAGCGAGCCGCACCCGAACCTGCCGGGGTACCGGGTCATCCGGCCCGCGAACCGGGAGGCCTTCGACGTCGTGGAGCTGGTGTACGAGGTTGGTCCGCAGGGCGCGCCGAGGGTCGGGAAGATCCGCGTGGCGCTGCACCATCAGCGCAAGGGGCTCGCCAGTCGGATGGTCGAGCGGCTCGTCGCCGAGCATGGCGGGCCGGGCGAGTACCAGTCCACCGACGTGTCAGATGATGACGCGCGCGACTTCTGGCGTGAGATGGAGAGCCGACACGGCATCGTCCTGGTACGTCGCACCGGCAGCCGCATCGTGTGGCCTCGCGAGCCCGGCTGACGGTGCTCGCGGCGGGCCCGTCCGCACATCTGCACCTCATGACCGAGAACCGCCCGCCCCTGCCGGCCATCCACCTGTGCACCGTGCCGACCCGCGCACTGCCGGACCTGGTCACCGACCATCCGGTGGTCGACACCGACCGGTACGAGGGCCGTCACCGTGTCGTCGGCAAGCTCCTCGAGGCGCACCTGTCCGCCGACGGGCTCCTCGTCACCGGGAAGGTGGAGCTGCGCGTGTACGGCACCCGCGAGCCGGCGTGGCGCGGCGGTGGACGCAGCGTCCGCCTCATCCCCGTCGGGTTCGCCCTGCCCGCCAACGGCCGCGTCACCGCGCACCTGCCTTCCCCCGTGCTGGCGCGCACCCCTGGTGCGGTCGACGTCGAGCACGGCTGACCGCCGTCCGCACATCAGCACCCCATGAGCACCAAGCTGCATCACGGCTACCGCCTCGCTGAGGGCGTCGACCCGTTCGACTTCATCGCGACCGTCCGCGCCCACATCGACCCGGTCCGGGACCGAGCTGACGCCCGGATCCTCGCCGAGCGCACCATCGACATCATCGACAAGGCCGCCGTCCGCGGTGCCGTCACCCACGCCGGGACCGACCTCGCCGCGTTGATGAAGACGCCCCTGATCTCGGCGTACATGGCCTACGAGGAGGAGCAGGCGGAGCTGAAGGACACCGACCGGCGCCAGGACCCCAACAGGTTCGAGCTGTCCATCGGACGTGACTCGGTCTCCGGCCGGCACGCTGTCCTGCTGTTCGCTGAGGAGTCGTCGCTGGTCGAGGCGTTCCGGACGCTGCCCGAGGTCGAGCAGTACGGGTACTGGAACAACACCGACCGCCCCGACGACGTGACGAAGGCCCAGTGGGAGGACCGACGCGCGTTCTGGGACCGGGTCCTGCCTGGGTACACGGCCCCGGTCGTGGCGATGATGTCGTGGCGGCTGCGTGGCACATACGACGGGGCGATGACCGGCCTGGTCGCGAACCGCTCCCCGCTGATCCTGGAGGAGCTTCCGGACCTGGACCGCCGGGCCCGTCGCGCCGCGCACTCCGCTGTCGCTGACGCCGCCGTCCGTGCTCTGCCCGACCGCAACGAGATGAACGCCGTCTGGCGGGTCGTCTCCAGGTCGTTCGACACCACCCAGTTCCCAGAGGTCGTGGACGCCGCTGCCGCCCTGCTGCCCGCCGAGGTCGACATGGACCTGCTCCTCGGCGACCGACCGCTGCTGATCGACGACGTCGACACCAAGCGCGCCGCGTTCCTCGGGCTCGCCGAGGCCGCCGGGAAGCGCCTGCTCCAGGCCGAGCAAGGGGAGGACTGACCTGACCCGGCGCAGCCGAACCCACGTGCCGCACATCTGCACCTGGTGACCACCACCAAGCTCCGGCACCGCGTGATGCGGCCGAACTACGACAAGGCGCACCGCTGCCCAGCGTGGTCCGGCCCCGCCATGAAGAACGGGCCCGACGACGACCGGTGCCCCAGCGGGCGCATCGTCATCAACTACGAGGACCGCCTGTGGCGGTGGAAGACCCACCGGTGCACGTCGTGCGACGTCGTCGTCCTCCCGGACGTGATCCGCGACCTCGACCCGGTCTGGTGGCGGCACGTGCTCCGCCGCCGCTGGGTCGACCTCACCTACCGGCTGTCCCTGCGGTGGTCCCGATGACCGCCCACCTCACGGAAGGAGCCCGGCCGTGAAGGCTGCCGTCGTGCCGGTCGCAGACCTGGCCTTGCACCCGTCCCGCATCCGCGCCGACCTCGGGAACCTCGACGAGCTCACCGCATCGGTCCGCACCGTCGGACTCCTGCAGCCGCTGCTGGTCACCGCCCGCCCCGGCAAGAAGGCTGTCGTCATCGACGGCGTGCGCCGCCTCACAGCCCTGACCCGGGCGGGCATCGACCGGGCCCTGTGCCTGGTGCTCGAGCCCGGCGACGCCTCCCGGGACATGGCGACCATGCTTGCCGCGGCGATGCACAAGGAACTGGAGCCCCTGGAGCAAGCCGACGCCTTCGCGGCCCTGCGTCACCGCGGCATGACCCAGCAGCAGATCGCCCGCGCGACCGGCTACTCGACCCGGACGGTCGGCTCCCGGCTCATCCTGGCGAACCTGCCGGAGGAGTCCCGCGCCCAGGTCACCGCCCGCAAGCTGACCCTCGCCGACGCCGAGGACCTCGCCCGGCAGCTGCGCGGCGGGGTGCGGGCGTCCACGCGAGCAACGTCCACGGTGAAGGCCCGGTGGCTGGGCAAGTCCCACCCGCTGGCGAAGAAGGTCTCCGACGGCTGCGGGCACGGCGGGCACCGCGTGATGATCGGCGGCGTCGGGTGCGGGCAGTGCTGGGAGTCCGCGATCCGTGACGACGCCGTCGCCCAGGTGATCTACCACGGCGCCCAGGCCGCATGAGCGAGCCCGCACCGGACCACTTGCACGTGGGCCGGACGTTCACCGGCCATCACGTCGAGGACGACTGCCCCTGTCCGCAGGAACCCTGCCAGCTCGTCACCCTCGCTGACGCCCACCCCGACCGCACCCAGCACACCGGGGCCAAGACCATCCGCCAGGCCCACCTGGCGTCCGAGTGCCCTGGAGGAGGTGACGACACGTGAGCGACCTGACGCCCACCGAAGACCTCATCCTCGAGGTGCTCGCCGCGCGGGTCCGCTGCGGGGAGTCCTGCTGGGTGTTCGACCAGCGCCACCAGGCGACCTTGCAGGCCCTGGAGGCGAAGGGGCTGCTGACCTTTGATGTCGACCCGACCGGGACAGCGCTGCGCGCGTTCCTGACCGACGCCGGCCGCACCGAGTCCCTGTCCGAGGGGTACACCGAACCGGTGACACGACTGCGCGAGCGGGTCGCCGAACTGGCCCAGAGCCTGGAGCTCACCCAGGAGGTTCGCCGCGAGGAGGCCCGCACGCGAGGGGCGCTGCAGGCGGAGATCCGGGCGCTTCGTCACCACCTCGAGGTCGCGGTCGCTCACCTCGGCGGCGTGAGCGCGCCGGCAGCCCTGGACGACCTGCTGTGGCACCGTGACGTCCTGGTTCTGCACGCCGACGGGACGACCACCGCGGGCCGGCTCGGGCTCGATGGGGCCGGGTACGTCGTCGACCGTCCGGGCGGTGCCGTGCCCATCAACCCCGCCGGGTCCACCTCAGCCGGGCTCTTGCAGGGAGATGTCGACATCGTCCGGCCGGCGGCCGCCCGATGAGTGGGAAGCGCCCGGCGATGACCGCCGCCGACGTGGTGACCGCGGTCCGCCGCCGGTACGGCGCCGAGACGGACGGCATCGGCCCGGAGTGGGCGGCCCTGGACGAGCTGACATCCGGGGCGTGGGGCATGAACCGGCGCGCCGACCTGTTCCTCGTACGCGCGTGGGCAGGTCGCCCGAAGGGGCACGAGCGAATCGTCGTGGAGGTGAAGGTCTCCCGAGCCGACCTGCGGGCCGAGCTCGCCGACCCCTCCAAGCTCGAGGCGTTCGCCCGGCACGCGCACCGCACCTACTTCGCCACCCCGGCCGGACTGGTCAAGGACACCGACGACCTTGGCCCGGGCGTAGGGCTCATCGAGGTGCTCCCCCACGGCGGCACCCGCGAGACCCGCAAGTCGGTGCGCCGGCCCGACCCCGAACCGCTGCCCGAACCGCTGGTCGTGGAGGCGTTCCGCCGCGCCGCCCGCGCTGAGGCCCGCGTGCGCGCCGCTCACGCCGGTGACCCCGCCGCCCAGGTCGTCGCCCTGACCGCCGAGCTCGCGGTCGCGCGCCGCGCAGAGCAGACCGCGAAGGAGGCAGCCTCCCGGGACGCCCGACGGCTGCGGGACTGGCTCACCGGGCTCACCGAGCACGCAGGGGTGCCGTGCGTGTGCGGCGGCACCCTGCGGCCGGGGAAGGACCGGTGGCGGGGTGCTGCTCACGTCGACGGCACGACATGCACCCAGCGGTGGCCTGAGGTGGACTTCGAGGCCCTGGCCGTCCGGTTGGGCCTGACCGATCCTGACGAGACCCTGGGAGCAGCGTGAGCTTGCGCACCGCACTGGCGGACGACCAGATCGTCCTGCACTACCAGCCGCAGGTGGAGGTCCTCACCGGCCGGGTCGTGGCCGTGGAGGCGCTGGCCCGGTGGGAGCACCCCGACAAGGGCCTGCTGCCCGCGGGGGACTTCATCCCGGAGGCCGAAGCGACGGGCCTCACCGGACCGCTGACCGAACGGGTCCTGGACCTCGCGATCGCCCAGGCCGCGCAGTGGCGCCGTGAGGGGTGGCCGGTGCGGGTCGCGGTGAACCTGTGCGCCGCCGACCTGGCCGACCCCGCCCTGACGTCGAAGGTGTTCGCCGCGCTGGAGCGACACGACGTCGCCCCGTCCGCTCTGGAGCTGGAGGTCACGGAGAGTTCCGCACTGAGGGACCTGGCGCAGGCTGCCGCGACGCTGGAGGAGCTGAACTCGCTCGGCGTGGATGTCGCCGTCGACGACTACGGCGCCGGGTACTCCACGCTCGCGCACGTGAAGGGCCTGCCGATCCGCCGGCTGAAGCTGGACCGGACCCTGGTCACCGCCCTGGCCGGGGAGCACACCGACCAGATGATCGTCCGGTCCACGCTGCAGCTGGCACGCGAGCTCGGGGTGGGCGTGGTCGCCGAGGGCGTGGAAGACGCTGACACCCTGCTGCTGCTGCGGGACCTCGGGTGCGACACCGCCCAGGGGTACGGCCTGTGCCACCCCGTGCCCGCCGACCGGGCCCGTGAGGCCGCCCCTGCCGTGGAAGAACGCCTCGCCGGCGTGCTCGCCGCCGCCTGACCTACCACCGGAGACCGACATGACCACCACCGTTCTGCGGCTGTTCCAGGTGTCGCTGCGCGAGGCACGCCTGGACTTCCACGTGATCGCCCCGAACCCCGACCTGATCCTCGCGGCCACCGTGCCTGCCTGGGGCATGCGACCGCAGGGACCCTGGCCGGACGGCACCGAGGTCGTCACGACCGGTCAGCTCGTCACGGTCCGTCACCCGAGCATGGGGGTCCTCGCTCGGGTCACCGAGCGGCCCGCTCAGGTGCTCGAGGTGGGCGCAACCCCACCGGCGCCCAGGAACCCGTCGCCGGTCGCCGCGGTCCTCAGCGACGACACCGAGCCGGTGGACGCCGCCCCGGTGCCCGGGAACCTGTCGCCGGTCGCCGCGCTGACGGTCGGCACCGACGGGGCGTGCTCGGGCAACCCCGGCCCGGCCGGGTGGGCGTGGGTGGACCAGCACGGCCGCTGGCGTTCCGGTGGCCTGATCCGTTCCACGAACCAGGTCGGGGAGCTCCTGGGGCTGCTGCACGCGGTCCGCGACCACCAGCACGTGCGGGACCTGACGATCGAGATCGACTCGACTTACGCGATGAACACGTACCTGCAGTGGATGGACGCGCACGCCCGCCGCGGGTGGAAGACCACCGCGGGCAAGCCGACGTCGAACCGTGACGTCATCGAGCAGCTCATCACCGCCAGGGACACCCGAGCTGCGGCGGGGTTGCCTCCCGTCCGTCTGGTGAAGGTGAAGGGGCACGCGAACGGGCGGCACCCACTGAACGACGCCGCGGACCACCAGGCCACGACGGCCGCTCGCCGTGCCCGCAACCACAAGGTCGGGCCGTGGGAGGGCGAGGGCATGAGCATCTCGACCCGCCGGTGAACGAATGGCCTGTTCGGGCAGCAGCGACGCGGCCATGATGACGGTGTGGTGCTGATCGAGAAGGTGGGTCGCGCGCTGGCGAGGTCCGCGCCCGACCCGGATGAGGTGGCAGCCCTCGCGGCCGACCTGGCGGGCCGAGTGGGCGAGCACGCGCACCTTGACCTGGCCGTGCGTGAGGTGGTGGACCGGCGGGTAGGCTCCGGGTCCGTCATCGAGCTGGTCGACGTCGTCCTGCCCGATGCCGCTGACCGGGCCGTCCTGACCGCGCTGTGCGAGCAGGCCGACGCGAAGGGCTGGCTGTGCGTGGCGCGCCTGACGACGCCGGCCGGCGTTGACGCTGAGTCTGCACTGACCGCGAGCCGGTTCCGTGCGCTCGCGCCGCCGCTGGCGGGCGCCTGGGAGATGGTCCGCGTCCCGCGGCCGCGGCCTGCCCCTTCCGGGAACCCGTTCCGGGATCTGGGTACCTGCCCGGTCTGCGACTGCACGGTCGCGGTGAACACCCGGACGGGACGCGCGTACTCCCACGCCCTGCCCGACTCGACGGTCGTGTGCACGGGCTCGGGCGCTCTCGTCGAGGGGGCGCTGCGCGAGGACGCACCCCCGGCTGCGCCGCCGGCGCCGCGGTACGCGCCTCGCCCGGCCCCAGCGAACGTGGTCCAGGGGGTCGGTGGGGGCGCCAGCGTGCGCGCCTGGCGGGGCGGGTTGCCGGGTCTGGGGAAGCGCCGGTAGAGCTCCACTTCGCTCGTTCTCTCGCGCCCCGGACATCCATCAGGTGACAGGCGTCGCCCCGAGCTCGAGGAGCCTCCGATGACCGGCTTCAACCCCGCCGACCACCCCCGCGCCGGCAGCGGGCAGTTCACGGCGAAGGCCCGCACCGAGCCGGACATCACCCTGGCCGCGGAGGCCGGCGACGTGGACGCGGAGTACGAGCGGTGGGAGACGGTCACGCGCCAGGTCGCGGCGCTCCTGCCGTCGAACATGCTCGACGACGGGGACGGACCCACGATCTTCTTTGGTTCCCGGGCGGCCGACGACAACTTCGGGGACCACGCCTTCATCCGGGTCCCCGCAGACGGGCTCGACGAGGAGAGGCTGTTCCACTGGCAGTTCCAGACCGAGAGCTTCCCGGAACGACTGCCCTCGGGGTACCACGAGGTCTCGGAGGTTTCCGAGCACCTGACGATCGACTCCGACCCCGCGGACGTGGCCGCGTGGATCCAGGAGCAGATGTGGAAGTACAAGACGCCGCCGCTGCGGATTCCCGACGATGTCTGAGCGCGCCGGCGGGAGGTTGCCGCACATCTGGTCGCCATGACCACGCTGCAGAGCTCCGCGCCGCTGGTGCCCCAGTCGCTGGACGCCAGCGCCAGGTCCGCGCGGGAGGTCGCCCGGTACGTCGTCGACGGCCACATGACCCTCGACGCCCCGTACCAGCGCGGGTCGGTGTGGTCGGTGGATCAGCGCCGCAACCTGGTCCGGTCCTGGATGCTCGGGCTGCCGGTCCCGGCGATCATCATCAACCGGCGCTACCGGGAGGCGTTCGTGCACCCGCCTGCGGGCCCTCGGTTCGAGTTCGCGGCGGTCGACGGCAAGCAGCGACTGGAGACGGCGGTCGCGTGGTTCTTCGGTGACCTGACCGTGCCGGCGTCGTGGTTCCCTGCCGAGCGGGTGCGCGGCACGGTGGACACCGACGACGGCCCGTACGTCGCGTTCGAGGGGTTGGACGTCGTCGCTCAGCGGCACACCGTGAACCGGTTCCTGGTGCCGGTTGCTGAGGCGTCCGCTGACACGGTCGCGGATGAGGCGGTGATCTTCGGGCTGGTGAACGGCGCCGGGGTGCCGCAGACGGACGCGGACCTTGCCCGGGCCGCGCAGATCGCTCGCGAAGGTACTTGAGCCGTGAGCAACGCGATCTCGAGCCCGATCCTGCCCGGCGAGCGGGCGGTGATCCCGGCCGGCACCTTGCTGCGGTCGATGAACCCTCGGCATGAGGGGCTGCAGGTCGCTGCCCGGCGACGGACGGTGGTCGTGGACCACGTGCTGCGCGGGTGGGTGGACCTGTGGGGCGACCATGGTGCCGGGCGCGGGCTGGTGGTGCTGCCGTCGATCCGGTGGCCGGGGTCCGGCGGGTATTGGCAGGAGGCGCAGCTCACCGCCGAGCTCCTGGCCGCGAACGGTGCGCCGGCGTTGGTGCTGCCCGTCGCGGATCCGCACACGCTGGCGGGCCTGGACGTCGAGCCGTCCGGTGAGGACGGGTACACGAACCGGTGGCTGCGGCCGGCATGAGGTCTACCGGCCGTCCCCGAGCTGCAGCAGCGGAGCGACGGCACCGGTGAGGTACGCCTGCTCCACGACGGGGGCGGCCTCCTCGTACACGGTCCGCCCCGACGGCAGGACGATGTACGCGAAGAACTCGGCCTCGAACTCAGCGACGCCGGACTCGACCGCCTCGAGCTTGGCCTTGACGATGAGCAGCAGCGCCCGCCACTTCTGTCGGACGGCCTGCTCGTAGGCGGTGTCGGCCTGGGCGGCGGAACGGACCTTGCCGGTGGTCGGGGTGTGGGTGAAGCGGCGCTCGGCCCGGTCCGGCAGCGGGAGGATGAACCGGATGCGACGGCCCCCGTACTCGAACCCGACGGCGGCCCGGCCGGTCTCCCACCCGATGATGAAGCTGGTCGCGCCGTACCGGGTGAGGGTCCGTTCGATCTCCGCCTTGGAGCGGTCGGAGCTCACGTCGGTGCCGGAGGCGTACCGTCCTGCCGTGCCCATGTCGTTCTCCCGTCTGGTCCGCGCGCGGAGGTCCTGGGGTGCCGATGTGCGGCATGGGCCGGATCGCGCACCCCTGGTGGCCGCACATCTGTTCGGCATGACCACTTCATCACCTGTGCCCCGGTCGACCGACCGCCAACCGTGGGAGCCGGCGGTCCCGCGGAAGATGACCCGCGTCGCGCTGCGCGACGTCGTCCCGGTTGCGTGGCGCGCGGCTCAGGAGTTCGCCCGCCCGCGCCTCGAGGTCGTGGTGGCTGGCGGCTTTGCTGATGCTGCCGCTGATGGTCGTCATGGTGGGCAACGGGCACACGTACCACTGGCGCCGGCTCGCGGTCCTGAGCGTTCGCCCGGCGGGGTGGCGGTACGCGCCGCGGGTCCTGGTTGTCGCCGTCGCGGCGATGTTCGGCGCCGGGTGGGCGCTGACGAAGGTGCTTGGGCTGCTGGGCGCCCACCTCGACGTCCTCCTGGTGACCGCCGGCGTCCTCGTGGCCGGCGTGGCGGCGTTCGGGCTCGCGCGCGCGGCGACGGTCTTCGGGCGCGGCGTGAAGCCGCTGCCTCAGGTGCACGGTCCGACGACGGCCCGGTGGGTCGCCGACCTCGCGGTCGCCGCACCAGGGTTGGACGCCATCGAGACCGTGTTCGAGCCGCACCTGCGGTCGGTGGTGCCGACCGGTGAGGTGGTCACCCTGCTGGCGGCGACGGAGCGGCTCGCGCACGTGTACGCCGCGGCGGGCTTCGAGCGGACGACGAAGTCGCGCCGCCGCCTGTACGTGACGGCCTGAGGAGAGGTGGTGCGCGCCGGCGGGTGCCGCACATCTGCCGGGCATGGACACCCAGACCCTCACCAGTCGCCCCGCCGCCACCGCTCCCGTCGTTGGGATGGGCGCCACGCAGGTCTTCCCCCAGGACCGCTACCCGTACGTCGTCGTCGCGGTCTCCCGGACCGGGCACGCCATCTGGGTCAAGCCGCTCAAGACGGTCTCCACGCAGACGGGCCACGAGCCGGCGGGGCGGTGCAACGGCTTCCCGGTGTGGGACCACACGTACACCGACGCCGAGGTCAAGGCTCTCGTGGACCAGCACGCGGAGCCGACGAAGCTCACCCGCCGCGGTGACGGGCGCTACCGCCCGGTGGGCTCCGGTGAGCTGGCGTTCGGGCTCGGTCAGGCGAGGTACTTCCGCAACTACGCCGACTGACCGGGCTCGTCCGCCACGGGCCGTCCCCGCCTCGGGGGCGGCCTTTCGTCATGCCCGCGTCCGACGTGACGACGGTTTGGGTCCGCGGGCTCGTTCGGGTGCGTCCACCTGGGTCCGTGATGGCGCGCCGCCGGTCAAGGACGAACCCGTCCGCACGGCCACGGACTACCTGGGCGGTGCACGGGCCCAGGTCTGCCGTACATAGGCACCGGGACGGACCCCGCCGGGGTCCCCCGTTCCCAGGAGCACGACCATGATGATCTCCGCCGACGACAAGAGGCTCTACACGATCCCAGAGACGGCGCAGGTGCTCGGCATCGGCCGCACCACCGTCTACGACCTCCTCGCCTCCGGCCAGCTCAAGCGCGTCAAGGTCGGCACCCGCGCGCTCATCCACGCCGACTGCATCGACGAGTTCGTCGCCCGGCTCATGGCCGAGCAGCACCCCGAGACCATCGCCGAGCTGCCAGCCGCCGCCTGAGGTCATGGCGCCGCCCTCCGCCGCGGCGCTTGAATGACCTCGCGACCGACCGGGTCGCCCCCACAGAGAGAAGGAGACGATGAGACGCATGCACAAGCCGCCACCGGGGAGCTCCGGTGGCTAGGGCGGGACGCCGCGCGAACGGCGAAGGCGCACCCCGCCAGCGCGCCGATGGCGTGTGGGAGGTGCGCTTCTACGTCATCGACCCCCGCACCGGAGAGCGCAAGCGGGTGTCGGCCTATGGCAAGCGCCGCGTGGACGCCATCAACAAGATGCGCGAGATGGTCGACCGGGCGGAGCGGGGTGCGCCTCTCAAGGACGCGTCCGGCACCGTCGGCAGGTGGATCGAGCAGTGGACCGAGACGACCCTTCAGGTGTTGCCCATGTCGGACAACTACCGCGACCAGACCCGGAACCTGGCTCGCAACCACCTGATGGTCGGCCCGTTCGCTGAGCGCCGCCTGGACCAGCTGCGGCCCACCGGTGTGGAGTCGCTGCTCGCCGAGTTGAGCCGTCGCACCAAGCTCAAGGAGGTCGGTGGCCGGCAGGTGGAGGTTCGGGCGCTGTCCGACTCGACCATCCGGTCGATCTTCCTGGTGCTCCGCAAGGCGTTGGACGCGGCGGTCCGTGACGGGCTCATCTCGAGGAACCCGGCCCACGAGGTCGCGTCCCCACGGGTGGGTCGCCGGCGGGTGACCAAGCTCGACGGCCCGGACGTCGTCCGGCTGCTGGGGGCGCTGCGGTCCAACCGGTACTACGCGGCGTTCGCGCTCATCGCCGCCACCGGGGTTCGCAGGGGTGAGGCGCTGGCGCTGGCGTGGTCAGACGTGGACCTGGACACCCGGGTCGCGGAGATCCACCTGACCCTGTCCCAGGTGAAGGGTGGGACACGGGAGTCGCCGGCCAAGACGGACGGCTCGCGTCGCCAGGTGGTCATCCCGGAGACGGTCGCGGTGCTGCTGCGGCAGTGGCGCAAGCGGCAGGCGGCCGAGCGGCTCCGGGCCGGGAAGGCGTGGGTCGGCGGGGACAAGGTGTTCACGACCCCGACCGGTGGGGTGGTCCACCCGCGCAACTTCCTGCGGGACCTGCAGGAGGCGGCCAGGGAGCTCGGCCTGCCGGACGGCGTCGGGGTGCACACACTGCGCCACTCGGCGGCGACGGCGATGCTTGAGGCCGGGGTCCACGTGAAGGCGGTGGCCGACTCGCTCGGTCACAGCTCGGCGCAGATCACGCTCGACATCTACGGCTTCACGGCCGACAAGGTGGCGCGCGCGGCGGCTGAGGGTCTGGCGGCGACGTTCGGAATCACGGCCGACGAGGAGCCGGAGGAGGACGGTGGCGCGACGGTGATCGCGCTGAGGTAGCAGGATCAGAACCGCCCGGTGGTACGACAAGACCCCCGGATCGTGACCCCGGAACGGCCACGATTCGGGGGTCTTGTCGTCTACCCCGCACGCCGGCGTACACCGGCGAACTGCTCTCAATGGGGGTGGGAATGGGGGTAGTACCCCATCCCTCCCCGCACCGAAGACCCTAGCAAACTGCCTCTGACCTGCGGTAATACCTGTCGGGATGACAGGATTTGAACCTGCGACCCCTTGACCCCCAGTCAAGTGCGCTACCAAGCTGCGCCACATCCCGAACGGCTCTTCGAGCCGCCGATACTCTACCGCACCTGCGGCCCGCCGTCGGACGCGGCACCTGCCGGGCGGTCGGACTCTCCTCGCGCCTCGGCCTCCTTCACCGCCGCCTCGCGGCGCGCCGCGGCCGCCTCGATCTGGCTCAGCTCCGCCACGACCAGCCCGAGGACCACGAGATCCACAAGCAGGCCGGCCGTGGCCGCCCACTCCTGGAGGCGGAACACGAAGACCTGGGTGACGAGCAGGCTCACGAGCACCGCGCGCCGGAACAGCCGGTAGGCGCGGGCCCGGTCCCGGCGGACCACCGCGAGGCCGAGCAGGGCGATCGCCGTGGAGACGCCCGCGCTCCCCGCGAGCGCGAGCAGCATCCACGCCGGCACGTCCGTGCCACCGAACCAGGCGAGCAGCCCCTGGAGCACCGCACCACCGGTCGCCAGGAGCAGGGCCCCGACGGTGACCCACGGCACCCACCGCGCCGTCACCAGGCGCCGGAACCCGCGGACCACCAGCCCCGCCCCGCGGTCGACGACGTTCGGCAGCTCGGCGTGGTCCTCCTCGATCTCGTCCAGCAGCCGCCGCACCTGCGCGGCGCCCCGCACGTCCCCCGCCCGCTCGAGCAGGCCGTGCGCCTCCTCCCGGGCCCGCGGGGTGAAGCCGCCGGTCAGGCCGGACACGGCGTGGTCCGCCGCGCCGGCGAGGTACTCCTCGGGCCGGTGCGGGCGCCGCCCGTGCAGCGCCTCCGCCAGGATCACGAGGGCGACGACGGTGACGTAGATGAGCGCCGCCGTCGGCTCGTAGAAGTAGTCGTTGTCCGACGTGACGAACTTGCCGATCTCGTCGATGAACAGCCCGAACCCGATCCCGCCCACCAGGGCGCCCAGCGGACGGACCACCGGTCCGGCGAAGGAGAGCAGCAGCACGAAGGCCAGCGCCATGAGCAGGCCGCCCCACAGCACGTGCGCGACGTGCAGCCCGCCCCCGCCGATCTGCGGGTAGCCCGCCGCCGCGAGGAACGCCCGCGTCAGCAGCACCGTCGCGACGGTCGCGACGAGGAACGCCGCGACGTGGCGGGACGCCGCGGGGTCGCGGGGCATCCCCCACCGCAGCAGCGCCGACCGTCCCGCGACGGCCGACGACGGCGCCGCTCCCCCGCTCACCGCTTGCGCTTCTCCCGTACCCGCACGGAGATCGAGATCGGGGTGCCCTCGAACCCGAACGCCTCCCGCAGCCGGCGCTCGATGAACCGGCGGTACCCGGCCTCCAGGAACCCGGTCGCGAAGACGACGAACCGCGGCGGGCGCGTGTCCGCCTGCGTGGCGAAGAGGATCCGCGGCTGCTTGCCGCCCCGCAGCGGGTGCGGGTGGGCCGCGACGAGCTCACCCAGGAACGCGTTGAGCCGCCCGGTCGGGATGCGGGTGTCCCACGAGTCGAGCGCGCGCTCGATCGCGGGCACGAGCCGGTTGCTGTGCCAGCCGGTCTGCGCGGAGAGGTTCACGCGCGGCGCCCACTGGATCTGGACGAGGTCCTGCTCGATCTCCCGCTCGAGGAACGGGCGGCGGTCCTCGTCCATGAGGTCCCACTTGTTGTACGCGATGACCAGCGCGCGTCCCGCGTCGATGACCTGCTGGATCACCCGGGTGTCCTGCTCGGTCATCGGCACGCTCGCGTCCACGAGCACGACGGCGACCTCGGCCTTCTCGATCGCGGCCTGCGTGCGCAGCGAGGCGTAGAAGTCCGCCCCCTTGGTCTGGTGCACGCGCCGCCGGATGCCCGCCGTGTCGACGAACACCCACGGCTTGCCGCCGAGCGCGATGAGCTCGTCGACCGGGTCCCGGGTGGTCCCGGCCGTCGCGTCGACGACGACGCGCTCGGAGCCCGCGAGCTTGTTGAGCAGGCTCGACTTGCCGACGTTGGGCCGGCCGACGAGCGCCACGCGGCGCGGGCCCTCCGGCCGCAGCACGCCGCCGAACTGCGCGGTCTCGGGCAGCTTCTCGACCGCGGCGTCGAGCAGGTCGCCCGTACCGCGGCCGTGCAGCGCGGAGATCGGGTGCGGCTCGCCCAGCCCGAGGCTCCACAGCGCGGCGGCGTCGGACTCCTGCTTGGGTCCGTCGACCTTGTTGGCCGCGAGCACGACGGGCTTCTTCGCCTTGCGCAGCAGCCGGACGACCTTCTCGTCCGTCGCCGTCGGGCCGACCGTGGCGTCGACCACGAACAGCACGACGTCGGCGAGCTCGATCGCCACCTCGGCCTGCTCGGCGACGCGCGCCTCCATGCCCGCGACGTCGACCTCCCAGCCGCCGGTGTCCACGAGCGTGAAGTCGACCCCGGCCCACTCCGCCGGGTAGCTGACCCGGTCGCGCGTGACGCCGGGCGTGTCCTCGACGACCGCCTCGCGGCGCCCGAGGATCCGGTTGACCAGCGTCGACTTGCCCACGTTCGGCCGGCCGACCACGGCGAGCACGGGCAGCGGTCCGCGGGAGGCCGCCTCCTCACCCTCCTCGCCCTCGTGGTCCAGGAGCGCGAGGTCCTCGCCGGAGAGCTCGTAGTCCTCCAGGCCGACCCGCAGGGACTGGGCGCGGACGACGTCGTCGTCGGTCTCCTCGGCGGCCCGGGCCGACGTCGGGGGTGCGGAGGGTTCCGCCTCGGCGTCGTCCTCCCCGTCCTCGCCGGCGAGACCGGCCGCCTCCCGCGGGTCCGCGGGTGCGCCGGCGAGGCCCGCGGCGTCGGCGAGCTCCTCGGGTGCCGGACGGGCGTCGGCGTGCTGCTCGGGGCGTGCGTCGCCGCCGTGCGGGGCGCGGGACTCGGCGCGGGACTGCTCCGCGCGGGGCTGGTCGGTCATGGGCCTCATCCTCCCCTGCCGAGGCACCTGGCGACGAACCGGGGGCCGGGCCGGTCCGTGCTCAGGCGTCCTGGAAGGGCGCGTCCGCCGGCAGGGGCACGCCGGTCCGCGCGACCGTGGCCCGGACGTGGTCGGCGAGGGCCACGCGCAGCTGCTCATGGGCGTCGGCGACGGCCTGCCGTCCGCTGGACCCCGGGGCACGCGTGAGGTGCACGGGCGCGCCGAAGGCGACCACCAGGCGGTGCCGGGGCCCCGGCAGGTGCCCCACCCCCTGGCCCGTGTGCCGGGTGCCGAGGACGGCGGTCGGGACCACGGGGGCGCCGGAGTTCACGGCGAGCCAGGCCACACCGGCGCGGGCCTGCGACCCGTCGCCGCGGCCGCGCTCGCCCTCGGGGAAGATCCCGACCGCCCCGTCCCGGCGCAGCACGCCGAGCGCGGCGGCCAGGGCGGCCCTCCCGCCGTGGCGGTCGACCGGGATCTGACCCGCGGCCCGCAGGACGACGCCGAGCGGGCCGACGAAGGCCTCCTCCTTGACCAGGATGTGCGTGCCGCGCGGCGCGGCGCCGTGCAGGACCGGCCCGTCCATGACCCCGATGTGGTTCGCGGAGAGGATCACCGGCCCCTCGAGCGGGACGTGCTGCGGGTCGAGCACCGTCGTGTCCCACACCACCCGGGCGAGGAACCGGCCGACGTGGCGGGACCAGCGCGGGCCTCGCTCGGACGGCGCGGGCAGCCCGCCCCGGGCGGCGCTCATCGGCCGGTGACGTCGCGGACGACGGCGAGCACGGCCTCGACCGTCTGCGCGAGGTCCAGGTCGGAGGAGTCGACCGTCACGACGCCGTCGGCCGCCGTGAGGAAGTCCACGACGGTCGAGTCCTGCGCGTCCCGCCGCACCACCTGGTCGCGCGTCGCGGCGAGGCTCGCGCCGTCCGCGCTCCCGTGGACCTCCAGGGCGCGCCGGGCCAGCCGGGCCTGCTCGCTCGCGGTCAGCAGGATCCGCACGTCCGCCGCGGGCGCGATGACGGTCGTGATGTCACGACCCTCGACGACGACGCCGCGGCCGCCGCTCCAGCCGTCGGGGCCCTGCTCCGCGGCGATCACCGCGCGCTGGCGCTCGCCCAGGTCGGCCCGCGCCTCGAGGTTGGTCGCCACCTGGCTCACCACGGAGGAGATCGCCGTCGTGCGGATCGCCGCGGCGACGTCCGTGCCGTCCACCGTGAAGGTCGGAGCCCGCGGGTCGAGGCCGACCTCGAGGGGCATCGCGCGCACGGCCGCGGTGACGGCGTCGCGGTCCGCCAGGTCGACGCCCCGCTCGAGGCACCACCAGGTGGCCGCGCGGTACATCGCCCCGGTGTCGAGGTACGCCAGACCGAGCGCCGCGGCGACGCGGCGGCAGACGCTGGACTTGCCGGAGCCGGACGGCCCGTCGACGGCGACGACGACGGCGCCCGCGGCCGGGCGGGCGGTGCTGGTGTCGTCCACGGTGCCTCCTCGGGGGGACGGGTGGGGCGGGGTCACCCGCCGGAGGATCCTGCCAGGCGCCACCCGCGGTCGGTCAGCTCGCGCTCGAGCGTGTCGCGCAGGCCGCGCAGCACCGACAACGAGGCGAGGCCCACGGGCTGGCTCGGCGCGTGCTCCAGCTGGAGCTCCTCGAGGTTCACCCCGGCGGCGCCGACCTCGGCGAGGAGCCGGGCGAGCTCGCCCGGGCGGTCCGGGACGAGGACGGTGACCACGTCGTAGTCGCGCCGCACGCCCCCGTGCTTGCCGGGGACGCGGCTCACCCCGGCGTTGCCCGCGGCGATCGTCGCCGCGACCGCCCCGAGGGCCCCCGCGACGACGGACTCCGCGTCCCGGGCGACCGCGGCGTGCCGCAGGGCGTCGAGCAGGACGTCGAGGTCGGAGCGCAGCGCCTCCAGGACCGGCACGACGGCGTCCGCGTTGGCCGCGAGGATCGAGGTCCACAGCCCGGGGTCGCTCGCCGCGATCCGGGTCACGTCCCGCAGCCCCTGGCCCGCGAGCCCGAGGGCCGCCGGGTCTGCGTGGGCCAGGCGTGCCGCCACGAGCGACGCGGCGATCTGCGGCACGTGCGAGACGAGCGCGACGGCGTCGTCGTGCGCGCGGGCGTCCAGCATCACGGGCGTGGCTCCGACGTCGGAGGCCAGGTCCCGCACCGCGAGCAGGGCCTGCGGGCCGGACTCCCCGGAGCCGACCACGACCCAGGGGCGACCGGCGAAGAGGTCCGCGCGGGCCGCCGTCGGCCCCGAGCGCTCCGAGCCGGCCATCGGGTGGGAGCCGACGTAGCGGGTCAGGTCGGCGCCGGACCGCTCCAGCTCGGCCAGGACGGCCGTCTTCACGCTGGCGACGTCGGTGACCACGGCGTCGGGGTGCGCCGCGAGCTCGGCCAGCACGACGTCCGGGGTGACGTCGGGCGGGGCCGCGACGACGACGAGCCGCGGCGCGTCGTCGTCGGTGGCCAGGCGGCCGGCGCCGACGTCCCGGGCGAGGACCGCCGTCGTCCGGGACGGGTCGTGCAGGACGACGTCCACCCCGTGCGCCCGCAGCGCCAGCCCGATGCTCGTCCCCAGCAGACCGGTGCCCACGACGCGGACAGGACCGCGCGTGGCCGCCGGCGACGGCTCCGGGACCCGGCCCCCATGCCCCGGGTGCCCCGGGACGCTCACTGCGCGAGGTCCTTGCGCAGCACCGTCGCGCCGTGGAGGTACACGTGCCGCACGTCCGTGCGCGGACGGTCCAGGTTCACGTGCGCCATGAGCCGGACGACGCGCGGCAGCGCCCCCGGGACGTCGATCTCGACCGCGCACATGAGCGGGACGTCGCCCATGCCCATCTCGCGGGCGGCCGCCGCGGGGAAGTCGCTGCTCAGGTCCGGCGTGCAGGTGAACAGGATCGACACCAGGTCGTCCACCGACAGGTCGTTGGCCCGGAGGACCTCGCGGACGAGCTCCGCCGTGCGCTCGAACAGGTGCTCGCGCTCGTCCCGGTCGAGCTGGGTCGCCCCGCGGATCGCTCGGACGGTCACGATGCACCTCCTCCTGCCCCGCCGGCTACGGGACGCCGCGAGACTACCGGCGGCCGCGGGCGCGGACCCGGGCCGACCGGCCCGTGGGCGGACCGGCTCAGAGGCCGACCTCGGTCATGAGCCGGCCCAGCTCGTCGCGGCCCAGCACGCGGGTGCGCCCGGGGCGCAGGTCCCCGAGACGGATGGGCCCGACCTGCGTGCGCAGCAGACGCGTGACGGGGTGCCCGACCTCCTCGAGCATCCGGCGCACCACGCGGTTGCGACCCTCGTGGATGACCACCTCGACGAGCGTGGCCCCGGGTGTGGAGTCCACGACCTTGAAGGAGTCGACGACGACGGGGCCGTCCTCGAGCTCGACGCCCTGACGCAGGCGCGCCCCCACCCCGGGCCGGAGGTTGCCCTCGACCGTCGCGAGATAGGTCTTGGGCACGCCGTGCGTCGGGTGGGCGAGCCGGTTGGCCAGCTCGCCGTCGTTGGTCAGCAGCAGCAGGCCCTCGGTCTCCGCGTCCAGGCGCCCGACGTGGAAGAGGCGCTCGGGCCGGTCGGCCACGAACTGGGCCAGCGACGGCCGGCCCTGGGGGTCGTGCATCGTCGAGACGACCCCGGCCGGCTTGTTCAGCGCGATCGTGACGAGCGACGTGTCGAGCTGCAGCCGCATCCCGTCGACGTGGATCGTCGCCCCGCGCGGGTCGACCCGCACCCCGAGCTCGCGCACGACGACGCCGTCGACCGTCACCCGGCCGTCGGCGATGAGCTCCTCGCACTTGCGTCGCGAACCCAGACCCGCGGTCGCGAGGACCTTCTGCAGCCGCACGCCGTCGGGGTCGTGGACGTCCCGCGGCGGCTCCGCGGGCCGGGTCCGCGGCCGCGCGGGGCTCCCGGACGGCCGCCCGGCGGCGGAGCCACCGG
>NZ_AXCW01000015.1 GCF_000603945.1 Actinotalea ferrariae CF5-4
CCCGCCGCCGAGCCGCCGGCCCTGTCGACCGGCGCCGAGGCGGGAGTGCCGTCGTCCGCGCCGTGGGACGGCCGGGGGGTCACGGCTCGAGCGGCCGCGTGCCGTCGACCACGACGTCCGCGCGCGCCCGCGTGCCCTCACCGGCGAAGTGCGCCGCCTCCTGGACCATCCACCGCTCCCACTCCGCGCGCAGCGCCTCGCCGTCCCGCTCCACCCCTCGGCGCAGGCGCAGCCCCGCCGGGGCCTCCACCCACACCAGGAGGACGGTACGGCCGTCCGTCGCGCGGGGCGCGCTGCCGCAGCCCTCGACCACGAGGACGTCGGGCACCGGGACGTCGACGTGCTCGGCGAACCGGCCGGTCAGCCAGTCGAACCGCCGGTAACGACCTGGCCGGCCCGCCTCGAGCGGCTCCAGCACCTGCGTCACGAGCCGCTCCGCGACGCCGTCCAGGCCAGCCCAGCCCTCGTAGAGGTCGTCCATGTGCACGACGGCGACGTGGACGCCGCCCGGTCGGGCCGGGTCCTGCGACGGCGGAGGCGTCACGGCCCCGGCGGCGAGCACCTCCGCGCCGTCGGACGACGGTGTGCGTCCCTGGAGGGCCTCCGCAAGACGGGCGGCGAGCGTCGTCTTGCCGGAGCCCGCCGGCCCGTCGACGCAGACGAGACGGACCGTGCCCAGCCGCGGCGGCGTCGCCAGGACGCGCGCGGCGAGGGCACCGACCGAGGTCACGCCGTCGTCCACCCCCGCAGCGTCGCGGCCCGCTCGCGCGCGAGCCCGAGCTGCTCGGCCACGCGCACGGGCGCGGTGCCGCCCGTCGCGGAGCGCGACGCGAGGGAGCCCTCGACGCTGAGCACGTCGCGGACCTCGGGCGTCAGGTGCTCGCTGAGACCCGCGAGGTCGTCGTCGGTCAGGTCCCACAGCTCGATGCCGCGGTCCTCGCAGGCGCGGACGCACGCCCCGGCGACCTCGTGGGCCACCCGGAAGGGCACCCCCTGCCGCACGAGCCACTCGGCGACGTCGGTCGCGAGCGAGAAGCCCTGCGGCGCCAGCGACGCCATGCGGGCCGTGTCGAACTCGAGCGTGGCCACCATGCCCGCGACCGCCGGCAGGAGCACGGTGAGCGTGTCGACCTGGTCGAAGACCGGCTCCTTGTCCTCCTGCAGGTCCCGGTTGTACGCCAGGGGCAGGCCCTTGAGCGTCGTGAGCAGGCCGGTGAGGTCGCCGACCAGCCGCCCGGCCTTGCCGCGGGCGAGCTCGGCCACGTCCGGGTTCTTCTTCTGCGGCATGATGCTCGACCCGGTCGAGTAGGCGTCGGCGAGCCGCACGAACCCGAACTCCTTGGTGGCCCAGAGGATGACCTCCTCGGACAGCCGCGAGAGGTCGACGGCGGTCATCGCCGCCACGAACGCGAACTCCGCGACGACGTCTCGGCTCGCCGTCCCGTCGATCGAGTTCTCCACGGGGCCGTCGAAGCCCAGGTCCGCGGCGACCGCCGCGGGGTCCAGACCCAGCGAGGACCCCGCGAGCGCTCCCGAGCCGTAAGGGGACAGCGCCGCGCGCCGGTCCCAGTCCCGCCAGCGCTCGACGTCCCGCATCAGCGGCCACGCGTGCGCCAGGAGGTGGTGCGCCAGGAGGACGGGCTGCGCGTGCTGCAGGTGCGTCCGGCCCGGCATCGGCGCCCCGGGGTGGGCCGCCGCCTGGTCCAGCAGCGCGTCCACGACGTCGAGGACGAGGCCGCCGACCACCCGCGCATGCTCGCGCAGGTACATCCGCACGAGCGTCGCGATCTGGTCGTTGCGCGAACGGCCGGCCCGCAGCTTGCCGCCCAGCGTGCTGCCGGCGCGCTCGATGAGCCCGCGCTCCAGCGCCGTGTGGACGTCCTCGTCGCCCGGGTCCGGCGTGAAGGCGCCGGAGACGACGTCGGCGTCCAGGCGCGCGAGAGCGTCCAGCATGCCCGCGAGCTCCTCGGCGGTCAGCAGGCCGGCGCCGTGCAGGACGCGCGCATGGGCCTGCGACCCGCGGATGTCGTGCCGGGCGAGCCGCCAGTCGAAGTGGGTCGAGCGGGACAGCTCGGCCAGCGCGTCGGCCGGGCCGCCCGCGAACCGGCCCCCCCACAGGGCGGCGGAGCCCGACGACGACGCCGTGACGGGCGCCGTCGTCGGGGTGCCGGCCTCGCCGGTCGGCTCAGGCATCGGCCGTCGCCTCCGCGGCGGGCAGGGCACCGGACCCGAGGTCGACGCCGTTGCCGAAGCGGACGTCGCGCGCGGCGGACAGCTTGGCGGTCAGGCCGTAGATCTCGATGAAGCCCTTGGCGTGGGACTGGTCGAACGTGTCCCCCGTGTCGTACGTCGCGAGGTTGAAGTCGTAGAGGCTCGCCTCGCTGCGGCGGCCCGTCACGGTCGCGCGCCCACCGTGGAGCACCATCCGCACCTCACCGCTGACGTAGCGCTGCGTATCCGCGACGAACGTGTCCAGCGAGCGCTTGAGCGGGGAGAACCACATGCCGTCGTAGACCAGCTCGGTCCAGCGCTGCTCCACGCCGCGCTTGAAGCGGGCCTGCTCGCGCTCGACCGTGACGTTCTCGAGCTCCTGGTGGGCGGCGATGAGCGCCATCGCACCCGGCGCCTCGTAGACCTCCCGCGACTTGATGCCGACCAGGCGGTCCTCGACGATGTCGATCCGGCCGACGCCCTGGGCGCCCGCGCGGCGGTTCATCTCCTGGATCGCCTGGAGCGGGGTGACCGGCACACCGTCGATCGCGACCGGGACGCCCTGCTCGAAGGTGATCGTCACCTCGTCGGCGACCGGCGGGAACGTGGGGTCGTCGGTGTACGTGTAGACGTCCTTCGTCGGGCCGTTCCAGATGTCCTCGAGGAAGCCGGTCTCGATGGCGCGGCCCCAGACGTTCTGGTCGATCGAGAACGGGTTGTGCTTGGTCGTCTCGATCGGCAGCGCCTTGCGGTTGGCGTACTCGATCGCCTTGTCGCGGGTCAGCGCGAGGTCCCGCACCGGGGCGAGGCAGCGCAGGTCCGGCGCGAGCGACGTGATGCCGACCTCGAAGCGCACCTGGTCGTTGCCCTTGCCGGTGCAGCCGTGCGCGACGGTCGTGGCGCCGAACTGCCGCGCCGCACGCACGAGGTGCTTGACGATCACGGGCCGGGACAGCGCCGACACCAGCGGGTAGCGGTCCATGTACAGCGCGTTCGCCTGGAGCGCGGGCATGCAGTACTCGGTCGCGAACTCGTCGCGGGCGTCGGCCACGTAGGCCTCGACGGCGCCGCAGTCCAGCGCCCGGCGGCGGATGACCTCGAGGTCCTCCCCGCCCTGGCCGACGTCGACGGCGACGGCGATGACCTCGGCGCCGGTGGCGTCGGCGATCCAGCCGATGCCGACGGAGGTGTCCAGACCGCCGGAGTAGGCGAGCACGACGCGTTCAGTCATGGGGGTTCATCCTCAGCTGTGGTGGGTGGGTGCGGGGGTCGTCAGGTCGGTGGGCGGTGCAGCGGCCGGGTCAGGCGCCGTCGCTCGCGAGCTCGAGGAAGCGTCGCGCCACGGCGTCGCCCCCGTCGACCTCGCGGGAGATGACGAGGACCGTGTCGTCCCCGGCGATCGTCCCCATCACCGCCGGGAGGACGGAGTGGTCGATCGCGGAGGCGAGGAACTGGGCGGCTCCGGGCGGGGTGCGGAGCACGACGAGGTTGCCCGAGGCCTCCGCCGTGACGAGGAGCTCGGCGCACAGCCGGGCCAGGCGCGCGGCGAGCTGCTCCACGTCCTGGCCCGCGTGGGGCGTGCGGTCGCCGCCCTCGCCGGGCAGCGCGTAGGCGAGGGTGCCGTCGACCGTGCGGATGCGCACGGCGCGCAGCTCGACGAGGTCGCGGGAGAGCGTCGCCTGCGTGACGTGGACGCCCTCCCGGGCCAGGGCCGCGGCCAGCTCGCCCTGCGAGCGGACGGCGGTGCGCGCCAGGAGGCGGGCCACCAGGGCGTGCCGCGCCGCCTTCGTCGTCGGGACGCTCGTCGCCTCCGTCGCGCTCACGAGTGCTCCAGCAGCCACGTCAGCACCGCCTTCTGCACGTGCAGGCGGTTCTCCGCCTCGTCGAAGACGACGGAGCGCGGGCCGTCGATCACCTCCGCGGCGATCTCCTTGCCCCGGTAGGCCGGCATGCAGTGCAGCGCCACGGCCCCCGGCTCTGCCCGCGCCAGGAGCGCCGTGTCGAGACGGAACGGTCCGAAGAGCGCCTCCGCCTCGGCCGCCGTCGTCGCGTCGCCCATCGACACCCAGGTGTCGGTGGCCACGGCCTGCGCCCCGACGACCGCGGCGACCGCGTCGTGCACGATTGTCACCGAGCCGCCGGTCCCCGCGGCGATCTCCGCGGCCCGGTCCACCACCTGCGGGTCCGGGCGTCGGCCCGCCGGCGTCCCCACCCGCACGTGCATCCCGGCGGTGGCGCCGGCGAGCAGGTAGGAGTGCGCCATGTTGTTGGCGCCGTCGCCCACGTAGGCGAAGGTGCGGCCGGCCAGCGCGTCGAGCCCACCGGCGTGCTCGGCGACGGTCAGCACGTCCGCGAGCCCCTGGCACGGGTGGAACTGGTCGGTGAGGGCGTTCACGACCGGCACGCCGGCGTGGCGCGCCATCACCTCGAGCCGCGCCTGGTCGAACGTGCGCCAGACCACCGCGGCGACCTGGCGGCCGAGCACGCCCGCCGTGTCCTCGACGGACTCGCGGACGCCGATCTGCGCCAGGTTGCCGTCGACGACCAGGGGGAAGCCGCCGAGCTCCGCGACGCCGACGGTGAACGAGAGCTGGGTGCGCAGGGTCGGCTTGTCGAAGAGGACCGCGACCGCGCGCGGGCCCGCCAGCGGCTGGGCCGCGAACCGGTCGGCCTTGAGCCGCAGCGCGAGCTCGAGGACCTCACGCTGCTCGGCGGGGGCGAGGTCGTCGTCGCGCAGGAAGTGGCGGGTCATGCGTCCTCCGTCCGGTCGGCCGGCGCGGGCAGCGAGCGCAGGAAGTCCACGAAGGGGCTCACCTGCTCCCACGTCAGCACCAGGGGCGGGGCCAGCCGCAGCGCCGTCGGCGTCACGGGGTTGACGACGAAGCCGGCGTCGAGCGCCTGGACCGCCACGTCGGCGGCGACCTCCCCGCCGAGCTCCACGGCCACGAGCAGGCCCGCCGCGCGGACGTCCACGACCGCCGGAACCGTGCGGAGCTCGGCGACGAGCCGGGCGCTCACGGCGCGGACCTGGTCGAGCAGCCCGTCACGCTCGATGACGCCGAGCGTGGCGAGCGCCGCGGCGGCCGCGACCGGGTTGCCCCCGAAGGTGCTGCCGTGGTGGCCCGGCCCGAGGAGCGTCGCGGCGGCCTCCCCGTAGGCGACGACCGCCCCGACCGGGAACCCCCCGCCGAGGCCCTTGGCGAGCGTCATGACGTCCGGCAGGACGCCCCCGCCGAGCGCGGGGTCCTGGTGGGCGAACCAGTGACCGGTCCGCCCGACGCCCGTCTGGACCTCGTCGACGACGAGCAGCGCACCGTGATCGGTCGTCAGCCGACGGGCGTGCGCCAGGTAGCCGGGCGGGAGCGGGCGTACGCCCGCCTCGCCCTGCACGACCTCGACGACGAGCGCCGCGACGTCGTCGGCCATCGCCGCCTCGAGCGCGGCCGTGTCCCCGAACGGCAGGAACTCCACCCCGCCGGGCAGCGGCTCGAAGGGCGCGCGGTACGCGGGCTTGTGGGTCAGGGCCAGCGCGCCCATCGACCGGCCGTGGAAGCCCCCCTCGAGCGCGAGGATGCGGGGCCGTCCGGTGCGCCGGGCCATCTTGAAGGCCGCCTCGTTGGCCTCGGTGCCGGAGTTGGCGAGGAAGACCCGGGACCCCGGGACCTCCGCCGCACCGCTGAGCCGCAGCAGCGCCTCCGCGAGCGCGACCTGGGTGGGGGTCGCGAAGAAGTTGGAGACGTGCCCGAGCGTCCCGAGCTGGGCGCAGATGGCCGCGGTGAGCGTCGGGTGGGCGTGCCCCAGGGCGTTGACGGCGATGCCGCCGAGGAGGTCGAGGTACCGGGCGCCGTCGGCGTCCCAGACGTACGGCCCCTCGCCGCGGACGAGGACCCTCCGCGGTGCGCCGAAGGTGTTCATGAGCGCGTGGCCGTAGCGCTCCGCCCACACGCCGGCCGTGCCGGGCTCCGTGAGCGCGGACGGCAGCCCGGACAGCGCCGCGGTGACCTCGGCGGGCAGCGCCGTCGGGTGGTCGGTCATGCCTGGCCCCCCTCGGGCGCCTGGTCGTCGGGCAGCACCATGGTGCCGACGCCCTCCTGGGTGAACACCTCGACGAGGACGGAGTGGGCCTGCCGGCCGTCCACGACGTGCGCGGCCGGGACTCCCCCCGTCACGGCCCGCAGGCACGCCTCCATCTTCGGGACCATGCCCGACTCGAGCCGCGGCAGGAGCTCGGCCAGCCGGCTCGCCCCGATCCGCCGCGCCAGGGACGACCGGTCCGGCCAGTCCGTGTAGAGGCCCTCGACGTCGGTGAGGACGATGAGCTTGCGCGCCCCGAGGGCGATCGCGAGCGCGGCGGCGGCCGTGTCGGCGTTGACGTTGAGCACCTGCGTCGGGTCGTCGACGTCGGGCGCCACCGTGCTGATCACGGGGATGCGGCCGGCGTCGAGCAGGTCCCGCACCGCGGTGGGGTCCACGCCGACGACGTCGCCGACCTGCCCCACGTCCACGGGCTCGCCGTCCACGACCGCGGTGCGCCGCTGGGCTCGGAGGAGGCCCGCGTCCTCCCCCGACATCCCGACCGCGAACGGCCCGTGGGCGTTGATGAGGCCCACCAGCTCGCGGGAGACCTGCCCCGTGAGGACCATCCGGACCACGTCCATGCTCTCGGGGGTGGTGACGCGCAGCCCTCCGCGGAACTCGCTGGCGATCCCGAGCCGGTCGAGCATCGAGGAGATCTGCGGCCCGCCGCCGTGCACGACGACCGGGTGCAGCCCGCACAGCCGCAGGAAGACCATGTCCTCGGCGAACGCCCGCTTGAGGTCCTCGTCGACCATGGCGTTGCCGCCGTACTTCACGACGAAGAGCGCGCCGCGGAACCGCTCGAGCCACGGCAGGGCCTCGATGAGGACCTCGGCCTTCTGGTCGGCGCGCAGGTGCGCGCCGGTGTCGAAGGAGTCGTCGGCGGGCGAGGGCGGGTGGTGGCTCATGTGGAGTACGCGCTGTTCTCGTGGACGTAGTCGTGCGTGAGGTCGTTGGTCCAGACGGTGGCCGTGGCGGACCCGGCGTGCAGGTCGATCTCGACGCGCACCTCGCGCTGGGCGGCGAGGTCGACGAGCGTGCGGTCCTCCCCCACACCGCCGGCCCGGCACACCTGGACGCCGTTGATCGTGACGTCCACCTGGTCCGCCTCGAACGGCGCGACCTCGACCGGGACGGTGCCCGCGGCGGACAGGATCCGGCCCCAGTTCGGGTCGTTGCCGAAGACGGCCGCCTTGAACAGGTTCGAGCGCGTCACCGCGCGGGCGACGGCCACCGCGGCGTCCTCGTCGGACGCGTTGACGACCGTGACGGCGACGTCGTGGCTGGCGCCCTCGGCGTCCGCCACGAGCGCGCGGGCCAGGACGGCGCACGCCGCCGTGACCGCGTCCGTGAGCTCCTCGCGGCCCACCGCGCGGCCCGACGCCCCGGACGCCAGGAGCACCACCGTGTCGTTGGTCGACATGCAGCCGTCGGAGTCCACGCGGTCGAACGTCGTGCGGACGGCCTGCCGCAGCGCGGCCCGGAGGTCCTCGGCGCTCGCGTCGGCGTCCGTGGTCAGGACCGACAGCATGGTCGCGAGCCCCGGGGCGAGCATCCCGGCGCCCTTGGCCATGCCGCCGACCGTCCAGCCGTCCCGCTCGACGACGACGGTCTTGGGGACGCTGTCGGTCGTCATGATGGCGCGGGCGGCATCCGCACCCCCGTCGGCCGCGAGTGCGGCGGTGGCCGCGTCGACGCCGGCGGTGAGCCGGTCCATCGGCAGCCGCTCGCCGATCAGGCCGGTCGAGCAGACGAGCACGTCGCCCGCCGAGCAGGCCAGCAGGTCCGCCACGTGCTCCGCGGTCCGGTGCGTGTCGAGGAAGCCGTCGGACCCCGTGCAGGCGTTCGCGCCGCCGGAGTTGAGCACCACCGCGTGCGCGACGCCGTCGGCGACGGCCTGGCGCGACCAGAGGACGGGGGCCGCCTGGACGCGGTTCGTCGTGAAGACCGCCGCGGCGGCCTGGGCGGGGCCCTCGTTCACCACCAGCGCGACGTCGAGGGCGCCGGAGGACTTCAGGCCCGCAGCGACACCGGCCGCGCGGAACCCCTGGGGGGCGGTGACGCTCACGGGGCGACTCCTTCGACGGGCAGGCCGGTCGTCTCCGGCAGGCCGAGGGCGAGGTTCATGGACTGCACGGCGGCGCCCGCCGTGCCCTTGACGAGGTTGTCGAGCGCCGTCACGGTCACGACCCTGCCGGCTCGCTCGTCGACGGCGACCTGCACCAGGGCCGTGTTCGCGCCGACGGTCGCGGCCGTCGTGGGCCACTGGCCCTCGGGCAGCACCTGGACGAACGGCTCACCGGCGTACGTGTCCTCCCAGGCGCTGCGCACGGCTGCCGCGTCCGCCCCGGGGGCCAGGCGCGCCGTCGTCGTCGCGAGGATGCCGCGGGCCATGGGCACGAGGGTCGGGGTGAAGGACACCGACACCTCGGCCGCCCCGACCGCCCGCAGGTTCTGCTCGATCTCGGGGATGTGCCGGTGCGTCCCGCCGACCGCGTAGGGGACGGCGGCCCCGAGCCCCTCGGAGGCGAGCAGGTGCGTCTTCGCCGCCTTGCCGGCCCCGGAGTAGCCGACCGCGAGCACCGCGACGAGGTCCGTGGCCTCGACGACGCCCGCGGCGATCCCCGGCTGGATCCCCAGGGTCACGGCCGTGACGTTGCAGCCCGGCACGGCGACGCGGCGGACGTGGGCGAGGAGGTCCCGCTGGCGCCGCTCACCGTGGTCGAGGACCAGCTCGGGCATGCCGTAGGGCCAGGTCCCGGCGTGCGGCGTGCCGTAGAACGCCGTCCACGCGTCGGCGTCGGTGAGCCGGTGGTCCGCGCCGCAGTCCAGGACGAGCGTGTCGTCGCCCAGCTCGGCGGCCACGGCCGCGGAGGCGCCGTGCGGCAGGGCGAGGACGACGACGTCGTGCCCCGCGAGGGTCGCCGTCGTGGTCGGTTCGATGACTCGATCGGCGAGCGAACGCAGGTGGGGCTGGTGCGCCCCGAGGCGCTCGCCGGCGGAGGAGTGGGCGGTGACCGCGCCGATCTCGACGTCGGGGTGGGTCGTGAGGAGACGCAGCACCTCTCCCCCGGCGTACCCACTCGCGCCGGACACGGCCACCCTCACTGTCATGGTGCATGACTATACACGTCTATGCATCGATCGGCGGCGGGGACTCCCCGCGCGCGTCCGCCGGCGACACGGGGCGGCCTGCCGGAGCCTGTCGTGTCTACCCTGCACTCATGCGTGCCGTCCTCGCCACCACCCCCGGAGGGCCCGAGGTCCTCAGCGTCGAGCAGTGTCCGGACCCGACCGCGGTGCCGGGCCGGGTCGTCGTCGCCGTCGAGGCCGCCGGCGTGAACTTCGTCGACACGTACCGGCGGGCCGGGCGCTACCCCATGCCCTTCCCGCACGTGGTGGGGTCCGAGGGCGCCGGCCGGGTGCTCGCCGTCGGGGACGACGTGACCTCCGTCCGGGTCGGCGACCGCGTGGGGTGGGTGTCCGGCAGCGACGGCACCTACGCCGAGCAGACGGCCGTCGACGCCGACGCCCTCGTCCCCCTGCCCGAGGACCTGCCCGCGGACGTCGCGGCGGCGGCGCTCCTGCAGGGCATGACGGCCCAGTACCTCGTCGCCTCGACCTTCCCGGTCACCGAGGGCCAGCACGTGCTCGTCCACGCCGGGGCCGGCGGCACGGGCCTCCTCCTCACCCAGCTCGCGACGGCGCGCGGGGCGAGCGTCGTGACGACGGTGTCCACGGAGGCCAAGGCGGAGCTGTCCCGGGACGCCGGCGCGGCGCACGTCATCCGGTACGACGCCCTCGGGGACCTCACCGCCGAGCTCCCGCCTCTCGTCCGGGAGCTCACGGCGGGGGGCGTGCACACGGTCTTCGACGGGGTGGGACGCAGCACGTTCGACGCGTCCCTGGCCAGCCTGCGGCTTCGCGGCGGGCTGGCGCTGTTCGGCGCCTCGTCCGGACCCGTGCCGCCGGTCGACCCGCAGCGGCTCAACGCCGCGGGGTCGGTGTTCCTCACGCGGCCCTTCCTGGCCCACTACATCGCGACGCGCGAGGAGCTGCTCGGGCGCGCGAGCGACGTGCTGGGGCGCGTGGCCGACGGCTCGCTGCAGGTCCGCGTGGGCGAGCGCTTCCCCCTCGCCGACGCCGCCGCGGCGCACCGCGCGCTCGAAGGACGCCGGACGACGGGCAAGGTGCTGCTCGTCCCGTGACCCGTGCGAGCATCGGCGTGGTGATCAGGGACCTCCGGGACGACGACCTGCCCGTGCTGGCCGCGCTCAACGACGCGGCGGTGCCCGCGGTCAACGCCCTGGGCCTCGACGGCCTCGCGGCCCACGTCCCCCGGTGCGCCGTCGCCCTCGTCGCCGACGACGTGACGGGCCCGGCGGGCTTCCTGCTCGCCCTCGCACCGGGCGCCGCGTACGCCAGCGAGAACTACCGGTGGTTCAGCGCCCACCGTCCCGGCTCGCTCTACGTCGACCGGATCGTCGTCGCGCCGACCGCCCACGGCCGCGGGCTCGGACGGGCGCTCTACGCCGCCACCGCCGGCCGTGCCGACGCGCTCGGGCTGGCCGAGGTCACGTGCGAGGTCAACCTGGAGCCGCCGAACCCCGGGTCGCTCCGGTTCCACCGACGCCTCGGCTTCGAGCAGGTCGGGACGCAGCGGACGACCGGCGGCACGGTCGAGGTCGCCCTGCTCGCGGCACAGGCCGCGGTCCTGTCCGGGCATCCGCCGACGGCCCTGCGGGGCTGACCGGAGCCCGAGCCGGCCCGGGCGCTGGGGTGGCCCAGGGCAACGCGCCGCGAGGGCCGACCGCTCGAGCGGAGCGGTCGGCCCTCGGTCGCGCGACGTCAGGCGCGCAGTGACGCGCCGTGCCGGCGGTGTGCCTCCGCCACGGCCGACTCGCGCACGGCGGCGGCCTCGGCGGACGTGAGCGTGCGGTCCGCCGCGCGCAGCCGGAGCGAGAACGCGACCGACTTGTGCCCGTCGGGCACCGGGGCGCCGCGGTAGACGTCGAAGACGCGCAGCTCCTCGAGGAGGTCGCCCGCCTCGGACGACGACGCGCCGGCCCGGACGGCGGCCAGCAGGTCACCCACGGGGACGTCCTCGGCGACCACCAGGGCGATGTCCTCCTTCGCCGGGGGGAAGGTCGACACGGGCACGGCCTGGACCGGCTCGGTGGGGGCCACCGCCAGCACGGCGTCCAGGTCCAGCTCGAACGCGACGGTGCGGGCCGGCAGCTCCAGGGCTGCGACGACGCGCGGGTGCAGCTCGCCGGCGTGGCCCACGACGGTGCCGTCGGGCAGCCGCACCTCGGCCGTCCGACCGGGGTGCCACGGGGCGACCGCGCCGGCGCTGACGGTCAGGGGTACCCCGACGGAGCGGCCGACGAGCAGTGCGGCCTCGACGGCGTCGGTGTGGTCCGCCCGACGCCCGGACCCCCACCACCCGGCCGGCTCGCGCAGGCCGGTGAGCACGCCCGCGACATGACGCGGCTGCGGCGGCACGGCGCCGTCGAGGGCCGCGAGCTGGTCGGCGGTGGGCAGGACGCCGCCCGGCAGCTGCGGGGCGGGCGAGGCGGCGGGGCCCGGTCGCGTGACCAGGCCCGTCTCGACCAGCGCGAGATCGGTCAGGCCGCGCCCGACGTTGCGCCGCACCGTCTCCAGCAGGGTGACGAGCAGGTGGGTGCGCATCTCCGGCTGCTCGTCCGACAGCGGGTTGAGCAGGCGGACGGCGTGGCGGCGCGCGTCGTCGGACGGAAGCGCGAGGGCGTCGTGCTGGTGCGCACCGACGAACGGGTAGCTGAGCACCTCGACGAACCCGGCGGCGGCCAGGGCGTCGGCCACCCCACGGCGGGCGAGCTGCGCCCGGGTCAGCCCGCGGCCGGCGGGGGCCTGCGGCACGACCGACGGGATGGCGTCGTACCCCCGCAGGCGGGCCACCTCCTCCACCAGGTCGACCGGGACGACGAGGTCCGGGCGCCAGCTGGGCACCGTGACGCGGGCCGTCCCGTCGCCCACCTCCACCGAGCAGCCGATGTCGGTGAGGGTCTCGGTCACCTCCTGCGTCGTGTACGGCACACCCACGAGGCGCGCAGGCAGGTCGAGCGGCAGGTCCACGACCGTCGGCGGCGCCGTCCGGTCCAGGTCCGTGACCGACTCGTCCGCCGTACCCCCGCCGTGCTGCAGGAGCAGCTCGACAGCCCGACGCGCCGCGACGCGCGGCAGCCGCGGGTCCACGCCCCGCTCGAAGCGACGTCCCGCCTCGCTGGGGATGCGGTGCCGGCGGGCCGTCCGCGCCACCGACACCGGGTCGAAGTGCGCGGCCTCGATGAGCAGGTCCGTCGTGGCGTCGGTGACCTCGGACTCCGCGCCGCCCATGACGCCGGCGAGGCCCAGGACGCGCCCCGCGCGCCCGACCCGCGCCGGGCTGTCGGTGATGAGCAGGTCCTCGGGGTGGAGGTCGCGCAGCGTCCCGTCGAGCGTGCGGAGCTGCTCGCCGGGGCCGGCACGGCGGACGACGATCGGGGCGGAGACCTGCGCGAGGTCGTAGGCGTGCAACGGCTGACCGAGGTCGAGCATGACGTAGTTCGTCACGTCGACCGCCAGGGAGATGGGTCGCATCCCGGCCTGCGTCAGACGCCGCTGCATCCACGCCGGGGACGGTCCGTGGGCGCGGACCCCGCGGACCACCTGCGCGACGAAGCGGTCGCAGCCCGGGACGCCGTGGACCGGTTCCCGGTCCTCGACCTGGACCTCGAAGCCGTCGCCGGTCGACGGCCGGGCGTCGGCCTCGGCGAGAACGGCCGGGTCCCGGAACGCCGCCCCGGTCGAGTGCCCGTACTCGCGGGCCACCCCGCGCATCGAGAAGCAGTACCCCCGGTCCGGGGTCACGTTGATCTCCAGGACCTCCTCGCCGAGCCCGAGGAGCGCCTTCGCGTCGTCCCCCGGTGCCGCGTCGACGTCGTCCGGGGAGAGCACGATGATCCCGTCGTGGTCCTCGCCGAGGTCGAGCTCCTTCGCGGAGCAGATCATGCCGTCGGAGACGTGCCCGTACGTCCTGCGGGACGCGATCGCGAACGGCCCGGGCAGGACGGCGCCGGGCAGCGCGACGACGACGAGGTCGCCGACCTCGAAGTTGTGCGCGCCGCACACGATCCCGCGCGGACGCAGCGTCCCGTCGTCGGCGACCTCGTTGTGGCTGCCGACGTCGACGCGGCACCAGTTGATCGTCTTGCCGTTCTTCTGCTGCTCGGGCGTGCGCTCGACGACGCGACCCACGACGAGCGGACCGGTGACGGCAGCGCCGTGGACGGCCTCCTCCTCCAGGCCCACCCGCACGAGGTCCGCGGCGAGCTGCTCGGCGGTCGTGCCCGCCGGGAGGTCGACGTGCTCGGCGAGCCACGTCAGCGGGATGCGCGGCATCAGATCGTCCCCTCGAGCTGGAGGGAGAACCGCACGTCGCCCTCGACCATGTCGTGCATGTCGGCGATGCCGTGGCGGAACATGAGCGTGCGCTCGATGCCCATGCCGAAGGCGAAGCCCGAGTACACCTCCGGGTCCACGCCGCACGCCCGCAGGACGTTGGGGTTGACCATGCCGCAGCCACCCCACTCCACCCAGCCGGGGCCGCCCTTCTTCTGCGGGAACCACAGGTCCATCTCGGCGCTGGGCTCCGTGAACGGGAAGAAGGACGGCCGCAGACGCGTGCGGGCCTCCGGGCCGAACACCGCGCGCGCGAAGTGGTCCAACGTCCCCTTGAGGTGCGCCATCGTGAGGCCCTTGTCGACCGCGAGCCCCTCGACCTGGTGGAAGACGGGCGTGTGGGTCGCGTCGAGCTCGTCGGTGCGGAAGGTCTTGCCCGGGCACGCGATGTAGACGGGGAGGTCGCGCTCGAGGAGGGTCCGGGCCTGGACGGGTGAGGTGTGCGTCCGCAGCACCAGCCCGGAGTCCGCCTCCCCGGCCGGCGGGGCCACGAAGAACGTGTCCTGCATCTGCCTGGCCGGGTGGTCGACGCCGAAGTTCAGCGCATCGAAGTTGAACCACTCCGCCTCGACCTCGGGTCCCTCCGCGATCTCCCACCCCATCGTGACGAACACGTCCGCGATGCGCTCCTGGAGCAGCTGCAGCGGGTGCCTGGCGCCGACCGGCCGACGACCGGCGGGCAGGGTGACGTCGACGGCCTCCTCGACCAGGACGCGCTCGTCGCGCTCGGCCTCCAGCTCCTCCTGACGTCGGGCGAGCGCCGCGGCGACCTGGCCGCGGGCCGCGCCCAGCCGGCGCCCCGCCTCCGCCTTGTCGTGCGGCGCGAGTCCACCGATCGCCCGGTTGGCCAGGGAGAGAGGGCTGCGGTCACCGCCGTGGGCGAGACGTGCGGCCTTGAGCTCGTCCAGGTCGCGGGCGGCGCCGAACGCCGCGAGGGCGGCCGAGACGGCGGCGTCGACCCCGGAGGCGTCGAGCGGCGACAGCGTGGGAGCAGGACCCGACGGCACGCCGTCGGGCGGTGGGATGGCAGACATCAGGGGCCTCTCGGGGGCTGACGGGCGGCTACGGCCGGCTGGGGAGTCTAGTGGCGCCCGCGCCGGGGCCTCCGCGTCCCTCGCTGGGTGGACCGTCAGGTCCGGCCGGTGCGCAGGGGCACGGCGTCAGCGGGGCAGGCCCAGGGCGGGCCGGCTAAATCGGCCCGTCTCTCGCCCGCTCGGGCCGCCCAACGCAGCGCCGCGCGAGGCGGTGCCGTCGTGCGGGGCGGGACGGGTCATGGCGGTCATCATGGCACAGGGCCGCGGACCTGCGCCGACGCCCGGAGGCTCATCCGTACGGGCTTGGGGTGCCCGCACCCGAGAGCCTCACTCGGCCGCAGCCTCACGGGCGCGCGCCGAGCCGGAGGCGGGCGACGTCCGTGTGCAGGGCGGCACCGCCCCTGCCCTGGCCCAGGTCGGACCGCACGAGCCGCATGGCGTCCACGGTCCAGGACGGGCCCTCGTAGACCCCGAGCGCACGGACCGGGGCCGCCAGGGGGTCGACG
>NZ_AXCW01000016.1 GCF_000603945.1 Actinotalea ferrariae CF5-4
CGCCGCACGGCCCGAACCGCGCCCACCGCGCCCACCGCGCCGCCGCGAGCGCCCGGCCCGGACCTCGTCGGTGACGCGACCGACGGTGAGGTGGGGTCGCGCACGCTCCCGCGCCTCGGCACGACCCAGGACGGCGGCCCCCACGTCCCGTGCGCCCGCGCAGAGGCCGACGACGGCGGCCGCGTCGCCGCCCAGGCCCACCCACAGGGTCCGGTGCGCGAAGACGCCGGCCCCCTGCAGCCGGAGGTCGAACGGTTCGTGGTGCGCCGCGAGGTCGGCCAGACCGTCCTCGAGCTCGGGGACCGCGCCGTCCGGGACGTCCCCGTAGAAGGCGAGAGTGACGTGCCAGCTCTCCGGCGCGGACCAGCGCACCGGCGGTGCGCCGGAGCCGTCGAACGGACGCGCTCCGAGGTGGACGGACGTCAGCGCCCGGGCGAGGTGCTCGAGGGCCGCGTCGGACGGACGGAGCGAG
This sequence comes from Actinotalea ferrariae CF5-4, assembly GCF_000603945.1. Lineage (GTDB taxonomy): Bacteria > Actinomycetota > Actinomycetes > Actinomycetales > Cellulomonadaceae > Actinotalea > Actinotalea ferrariae. Next base: position 473 of record NZ_AXCW01000016.1, read on the forward strand.
GCGAAGAGGCGCATCGGCACCAGCATGCCCGCCCCCGGCCCGCCGGACCGCCGGGGGCGCGTCAGGACCGGCGCTGCGCGCGGGCGGAGGCGTAGAGGCAGACGGTGGCCGCCGTCGCGAGGTTGAGCGACTCGGCCCGGCCGTGCAGGGGGACCCGGACGACCGCGTCGGCGAGGGCCCGGTCCTCGGGCCGCAGCCCCCAGGCCTCGTTGCCGAAGAGCCACGCGGTCGGGGCGGCCAGGTCAGGGGCGCCGGCGGCGCTCGTCGCGTCGCCCACGAGGTCGAGGAGGTCGTCCAGGTCCCACTCACCGCCGCCGTCGGCCGCGAGGACCTGTAGGCCGGCCGCGTGCAGCGCGGCGACCACTTCCGCGAGGGGGGCGCCGGTGACGACCGGCAGGTGGAACAGGGACCCCGCCGTCGACCGGACGACCTTCGGGTTGTGGACGTCGACGCTCGCCTCCGTGAGCACCGCACCACCGGCGCCGGCCGCGTCCGACGCGCGGATGACCGTCCCCGCGTTGCCCGGGTCCCGGACGTGGTGCAGGACGCTCACCAGTCGCGGCGACCCTGCCAGGAGGGCGCCGAGGGTGACGCGCGCCGTGCGCGCCACGGCCAGCACCTCCTGGCAGTCCGGGCTCATGGCGCGGAGCACCTCGGGGGTGGCCGTGCGGACGGGGAGCTCGGCGTCGTGCGCCGCTGCGAGGATGTCGATGTGCCGCCCCGCCGCCTCCGGCGTCAGGTAGAGGTCGACGACGGCGTCCGGGGCCTCCCGCACCAGCTCACGGACGCCCTGCGGACCCTCCACCAGGTAGCGGCCGTGCCGCAGACGCGCCGAACGCCCGGCCAGCGCCCGGACCGCCTTCACCCGCTCGGCGCGGGGGTTGGTCAGGTCGGGCATCGGCCGGGCGTCCGGCGGTCGTGCGTGGTCGGGCAGCGGTCAGGCCGCCGACGGCGCGTTGACGTCGGCGGGCAGCGCGTCCTTCGCGATCTGGACGAGCGCAGCGAACGCCGCCTGGTCGCTGACCGCGAGCTCCGCGAGCACGCGACGGTCGACCTCGACACCCGCGGCCTTGAGGCCCTGGATGAAGCGGTTGTAGGTCATGCCCTCGGCGCGGACGGCAGCGTTGATGCGCTGGATCCACAGCTTGCGGAAGTCGCCCTTGCGCGCCTTCCGGTCGCGGTAGGCGTAGACGAGGGAGTGGGTGACCTGCTCCTTCGCCTTGCGGTAGAGGCGGGACCGCTGACCGCGGTAGCCGGACGCCTTCTCGAGGGTCGAACGGCGCTTCTTCTGGGCGTTGACCGCCCGCTTCACGCGTGCCACGTGATGCTCCTTGCGTGTCGGGGCTCACAGGTGAGCGGGGTGCAGAGCACCCGCGGGCTCACTTGCCGAGCAGCTTCTTGATCTTGGGGGCGTCGGCGGGCGACAGGACCTGGTCGGACGCGAGGCGACGGGTGCGGCGGCTCGACTTGTGCTCGAACAGGTGACGCGCGCCCGCCTGCTCCCGCATGACCTTGCCGGTCCCGGTGAGCCGGAAACGCTTCTTCGCACCACTGTGCGTCTTGTTCTTCGGCACTGGTGTGCTCTCTTCCTCGTTCGCCCAGGGGGCTGGATCACGTGCGGGCCGGTGGGCTCGCACCTGGACAGGTGGTTCGTGGGGCGTCAGGCCTGCGCGACGTCGCTCTCGGCGGGAGCCGCCGGGGCGGACGGCACCGCAGCCGGGGCGCTCTCCGCCGCGGCGGGGGCGTCCGGCGCCGGGACCGGCGCGGCCTGCTCGGGAGCGTTCGGGGCGTCCGGGCGGCCCGCGTCCTTGGCCGCCTCGGCCTCCGCCTGAGCGCGACGCTTCTCGCTCTTGGCCTCGGCCTTCTTCTTCACGGGCGCAAGCACCATGATCATGTTGCGACCGTCCTGCTTCGGCATGCTCTCGATCGTGGCCAGCTCGGCGACGTCCGTGGCCAGCCGCTGCAGCAGCCGGACACCCATCTCCGGCCGCGACTGCTCGCGACCGCGGAACATGATCATGACTTTGACCTTGTCCCCGGCCTTGAGGAAGCGCTCGACGTGGCCCTTCTTCGTGCCGTAGTCGTGCGGGTCGATCTTCAGGCGGAAGCGGATCTCCTTGAGGACGGTGTTGGCCTGGTTGCGCCGGGCCTCACGCGCCTTCATGTCCGCTTCGTACTTGAACTTGCCGAAGTCCATGAGCTTGCAGACGGGCGGCCTGGCGTCCGGCGCGACCTCGACCAGGTCGAGGTCGGCCTCCTGCGCCAGCCGCAGGGCGTCCTCCACACGGACGATGCCGACCTGCTCGCCGTTCGGACCGACCAGGCGGACCTCGGACACGCGGATCCGATCGTTGATGCGCGGCTCGCTGATGTGCTGCTCCTCGGACTCGACGGGACGACCACCCACGACGAGGAAGGCCCCCGCGTCGAGCACGTCGCGGGGGCCTGCAGTCCGGTGCGCCGACGACGACGCCGAGGTGCCCGCGCCGAGACGGCGCGCTCACCTCCGGACCGGAACCCGGCCCCAGTCGTCCGCCCCGGCTGGGGTGGACGGTCGGTGCTCGGGTGGGATCAGCTCCGCTTGTGCACCGGGCCCTGTCCGTCCGCGGCGCGGGTCCGGAGTGCGGATCTGCACCGCGGGCGCGACGGAGCCCGGTCGGTCGGGCGCCACTCTACCAGGCACTTGCGGGGCGTCGCGCTCAGGGCCGCGCCCCAGCACGCAGCGGCGCGTGGCCCGTGGCGGGCGGGAAGGTCGCCCCGGCCGCGGTGAGAGGATCGTGGCATGACAGAGCAGTCGAGCCCTCCCGAGGAGGGCGCCGTCACGGCCGCCGCGGTGCGGGACATCGCCGAGATCCCGGCCGTCGCGGTCATCCAGGCGGCCGCCGTCCACCTCATGAGTGCCGCAGCCGTGAAGTGCGGCCTGGCCGAGGACACGGACGACGTCCGCGGTGCCGACCTGGCTGACCTCGACGAGGCGCGCAAGCTCATCACCGCGCTCGCCGGCCTGGTCACGGCCGCCGCACCGGAGATCGGCTCGCAGCACGCGCGCTCGCTGCGCGACGGTCTCCGGTCCCTGCAGCTCGCATTCCGCGAGGCGCTCCCCTACCCCGACGCACCGGGCGAGGGACCGGGCGAGTCGTTCACGGGCGCGGTGTCCTGACCCGGTCGTCCGGACGCACCCCGAGCCCCTCGCGGCGGGCGTCCTATGCTGACCGGGTGACCGACAGCACTGGACTGCCGCGTCCCGCGGGGGGTCCCGGCGCCGAGGTCGACCGACGCACCGGGGACCTCGACGTGCACGACGGCGCCCCGCCGCCGCCGCCCGGTCCGGTGGCCGCCGGGTCGGCACCCGCGGGCGCGTCCCCCGCCACCGAGCCGGCTGCGTCGGCTCCCGCAGCACCGGACCCCGTTCCGGGGCGGGACGAGCGGCGCCGACACCGCCGTCGCGTCGCCACGACCGCGGCCCTCGTGGTGCTGGCGCTCGCCCTCGCCGCCTCGACGGTGCACCTCTACCGGACGAGCACGGCCTGGGAGGCCCGCGCCGGCGCCTACCTGCAGGACGCGCGCGGGCTGGGCGAGGACCTGGCGTCGACCCGGGCGGCGCTGGCCGGGACCGAGTCGGAGCTCGAGGCCGTGCGGGCGCAGCTCGCCACCGCGCAGGGCCGCATCGTCGAGCTCGCCGACGAGAAGGCGCAGATCGGCGACGACCGCGAGGTGCAGCGCCAGCTCGTCGACTACCAGGAGCGTGTCAGCGACGCCGCGGGGCAGGTCGCCCTCGCCCTGGACCAGTGCGTCCAGGGCCAGGGGGAGCTCATCGGCTACCTGGAGAACACCGTGACGGGCGTGGCGCAGTACGACCCGCTCGAGCTCGAGCGCTTCCGGACCGACGTCGACGAGCTGTGCCAGACGGCCACCGAGGCCAACATCGCCCTGCAGCGGGAGCTGAGCCGGTGAGCACGGCCTCGCGTGACGCACGCCGCAGGCGGGTACGCGGCCCCTCGGGGACCACCGGCGCCGTCGGGCTCCTCGCCGCCTCGTTGCTCGTGGGGTGCGCCCCCGTCCAGGGGGTCCTCGACGAGGTGCCGCAGATGCCCGGCCCGCGGGTCACGGACCTGGTGCCGTCCGAGGCCCCGATGACCGCGCCCACGGGGACCGGCATCCTCTCTCCCGACGGCTTCGACGCGGTGCAGCGCATGGCGGTGCGGATCCGCAACGTCGGGTGCGGGACCTTGACGACCGGGTCGGGCTTCGCGATCGACGCGACCGTGCTCATCACCAACCGGCACGTCGTGGAGCAGTCCGACGAGGTCCAGGTCTCCACCTACGACGGGCGGGACATCGACGTGGCGACGGCGAGCACCGCGGCGCTGGCGGACCTCGCGATCGTCCGGACGGTCGAGGACCTGCCCAGCTACCCCGTGCTCGCCGACGCGGACCCCGTGCGCGGCGACGCCGTGACCGTCGTCGGCTACCCGCAGGGCGGGGCGCTCACCGTGACGAGCGGGACGGTGATCGGGGAGACGACGGACCCCATCAACGAGAACCTGGGCCAGGTGCTCGTCACCGACGCGCCGGTGGAGCCGGGGAGCTCGGGCTCCGCCGCGCTCGACGAGGAGGGGCGCGTCATCGGCGTCGTCTACGCGAAGAACGCGGCGGGCCAGAGCTTCCTGGTGCCGGTCAGCACGCTGCGCCGCCTCCTCGACGACACGGTGGCCTTCACGCCGACGCAGGCCTGCGAGCCCTGAGGCCCTCGGAGACCGCCGGTCCGGTCACCGGGCGGTGACGACCTGCATCTCCAGGCTGTCGACCCGCGCCGCCACGACGTCCTCGGCCGCCAGGACGGCCCCGACGCGCTGGAGCACCTGGTCCAAGGCGGCCCGGTCGAGACCCGGCTCCAGCGCGACGACCACGCAGACCTCGGCGCGCCGACCGGGCACGGCGTCCGCACCGCGCACCTGCGGCACCTGCTCCAGCGCCACCGCGACGGCCGACCGCACCTCCCGGACCACCGCGCCGTCGACCACGGCGGGCCGCCAGGGCTCCCCCAGCGCCAGGGCGCGCACCGCGGTGCGCGGGACCAGCACCGTGACGGGACCGCCGGGGTCCACGACGAGGACCTCCCAGCCCTCCTGCAGGGCGGCGGCGGCGGCACGCGGGCCCTCCGCGGGGACGGGACGCGCCGCAGGGCGCCACGCGGCGAGGCTCTCCGTGCTCGTGAAGACGGGCAGGGCCGTGCGGCCGTCGGGGGTCGCGAGCGCGACGACCCCCGTCGACGCCTCCTTGTCGACGTGCAGGCCCGACGCGGTCGTGGCGGAGGCCTCCAGCTCGGCGAGCACCGGGACGAGCACCCGCGCGCCGGCGAGCGCCGTCACGACGTCGGCGACCGTCGTCCGCCCGTCCGGCAGCCCGGCGAGCGCCCCGGCGAGGCCCGGATCCGCGGAGCCGTCGTCGCCGGCGAACGCCGACGTCGGCGGCAGCTCCTTGCCGCTCACGGGCGACCGGCGACGTCCAGCGCCTCGGGCAGGGTGAACGCCCCCGCGTAGAGGGCCTTGCCGACGATGGCGCCCTCGACGCCCTCGCCCACGAGGCCCCGCAGCGCGGCGATGTCCTCCAGGCTCGAGATGCCGCCGGAGGCGACCACCGGGGCGTCCGTCCGGGCGCACACCTGGCGCAGCAGGTCCAGGTTGGGGCCGCGGAGCGTCCCGTCCTTGGTGACGTCCGTGACGACGTAGCGCGCGCACCCCGCGGCGTCGAGGCGGTCGAGGACCTCCCACAGGTCGCCGCCCTCGCGCGTCCAGCCGCGCGCGGCGAGCGTCGTCCCGCGCACGTCGAGACCGACCGCGATCGCGTCCCCGTGCTCGGCGATGACCTTGGCCGTCCACTCGGGGTCCTCCAGGGCCGCGGTCCCGAGGTTGACGCGGCGGCAGCCCGTAGCGAGCGCGCGCTCGAGGGAGGCGTCGTCGCGGATGCCGCCGGACAGCTCCACCTGGACGTCGAGGGCGCCGACGACCTCCGCGAGCAGCTCGGCGTTGGACCCCCGGCCGAACGCGGCGTCGAGGTCCACGAGGTGGATCCACTCGGCGCCGCCGGACTGCCAGTCCAGCGCAGCGGCCATGGGGCTGCCGTAGGAGGTCTCCGAACCGGCCTCCCCCTGGACGAGGCGGACCGCCTGCCCGTCGGCGACGTCCACGGCGGGCAGGAGCTCGAGTCGGGTCATGCGTCAGTGTCCTCTCAGGCTGGAGACCCAGTTCTCCAGCAGCTGCGCGCCGGCGTCCCCGGACTTCTCCGGGTGGAACTGGGTGGCGGCGAGCGGGCCGTTCTCCACGGCGGCGACGAACGGCCCGCCGTGCTCGGCCCACGTCACCGCGGGGGGCGTGAAGCGGCCTCCGCCGAGCGGCGGGAAGCTCCGCGCGGCGTAGGAGTGCACGAAGTAGAAGTACTCGTCCTCGACCCCGGCGAACAGCGTGGAGCCCTCGGCGGCGTCGACGGTCGACCAGCCCATGTGCGGCACGACCGGCGCCTCGAGGCGGTCGACGACGCCCGGCCACTCGCCCAGGCCGTCCGTCCGGACGCCGTGCTCGTCGCCGTGCTCGAACAGCACCTGCATGCCCACGCAGATGCCGAGGACCGGGCGGCCGCCCGCGAGGCGTCGGTCGATGATCTGGTCACCGCGCACCTGACGGAGCCCGGCCATGACGGCCGCGAAGGCACCCACGCCGGGGACCACGAGCCCGTCGGCCTCGCCGGCCGCCACGGGGTCCGCCGTCAGCTCGACGTCGGCGCCCACGCGCGTCAGGGCACGCACGGCGGAGCGCACGTTGCCGAAGCCGTAGTCGAGGACGACGACGCGAGGGGGGGAGGTCACCGAGGGAGTCTAACGACGGGTCGCTCACCCACGCCGACGCGCCCGGGCCGCCGCGGTGAGCGTCCGGGCCGCGCGCCAGCGGGACATCCCGACGGACGAGACGACGTCCGGCAGGTCGCCCGCGGCGGCCTGCCCGAGCAGGAGCTGCTCGACGACCGGGGGCGCGCCGTCGAGCATGAGGACCGCGGAGACGTCGTCGCCCCGGCTGCCCGCGGACCACCGGGAGCCGGCCATCCGGCCGCCACGGTGCACGAGGAGCACGACCATCGTGTTGGCGAGGGCCTTGGACACGGTGGCCGCGGCGCGCTCCGGCTGCTCCCCCGTCGCGTCGCGGCACACGGCGATGGCGCCGATGTCGCTGGGCACGACGTCGACCGCCACCTTGCCCAGGGCGCACGCGGCGGCGAGCGCCTCGGCGTGGGCGACCTGGGTGAGCAGGACCGCGGTCGGCGGCAGCGTGACGTCGTCCGCGCTCACAGGGCGCCCTTCGTCGACGGGATCCCCTCGACGCGCGGGTCGGGTGCCACGGCGGCGCGCAGCGCCCGGGCCAGCGCCTTGAACTGCGCCTCGACGATGTGGTGGGGGTCGCGGCCGGCGAGGACCCGCATGTGGATGCAGATGCCCGCGTGGTGCGCGATCGACTCCAGCACGTGGCGCGTCAACGACCCGGTGAAGTGGCCGCCGATGAGGTGGTACTCCTGCCCGGCGGGCTCGCCGTCGTGCACGAGGTAGGGGCGGCCGGACACGTCGACGACGGCCTGGGCGAGCGCCTCGTCCAGCGGCACGAGGGCGTCGCCGAAGCGGCCGATGCCGGCCTTGTCCCCGAGCGCGACCCGCAACGCCTCACCGATGGCGATGGCGACGTCCTCGACCGTGTGGTGCGCGTCGATGTGGGTGTCGCCCGTCGCACGGACGGTGAGGTCGACGAGCGAGTGCTTCCCGAGCGCCGTGAGCATGTGGTCGTAGAAGGGCACCGACGTCGAGATCTCGGTGCGCCCGGTCCCGTCGAGGTCGAGCTCGACCAGGACGCTCGACTCGGACGTCGTGCGCTCGATGCGTGCTGTCCTGCTCACAGTCCTGCCACCTCCACCAGGGCGTCGCGGAACGCCGTCATCTCCTCCGGGGTGCCGATCGACACCCGGAGCCATCCCTCGGGGCCCGTCTCGCGGATGAGCACACCCCGGTCCAGCAGCCCCTGCCACACCGCGTGCCGGTCGGCGAAGCGGCCGAACAGGACGAAGTTCGCGTCGCTGTCGGCCACCGTCAGGCCGCGGTCCCGCAGCCAGCCCACGGTCGCGTCGCGCTCGGCGCGCAGTCCCCCGACCTGCGCCATGAGCTCGTCGGCGTGCGCGAGGGCCGCGCGGGCGACCGCCTGGGTCACCGCGGACAGGTGGTACGGGAGCCGGACGACCCGCAGGGCGTCGACCACCGCCGGGTCCGCCACCAGGTAGCCGACCCGCGCCCCGGCGAGGCCGAACGCCTTGGACATGGTCCTGCTGACCACGAGGTTCGGGTGGTCGGCGAGGAACTCGAGCGCGGACGGCGTCCCGGCGCGCCGGAACTCGCCGTAGGCCTCGTCGACGACGACGACGCAGCCGCCGGGGACCTCGTCCGTCGCGGCCAGGACAGCCTCGACCTCGGCCGCGGGCAGCGCCGTCCCCGTGGGGTTGTTGGGGCTCGCCAGCAGGACCACGGACGGGGCGTGCTCGTCGATGTGCGCGCGCACGTCCGCCAGGTCCAGCGTGAAGTCCTCGGCGCGCCGGCCCACCACCCAGCGCGTCGACGTGTCCCGCGCGTACTCGGGGTACATCGAGTACGTCGGGGCGAAGGACAGCGCCGTGCGACCCGGGCCACCGAACGCCTGGAGCAGGTGCAGCATGATCTCGTTCGAGCCGTTCGCCGCCCACACCTGCTCGACGGCGGGGTGCACGCCCGACTCGACGGCCAGGTACGCCGCGAGGTCGGCACGCAGGGCCAGGAACTCCCGGTCGGGGTACCGGTTGAGCCCGCGCGCGGCGTCGGCGACGGCGCCGGCGATGTCCGCGACCACCTGCTCGGACGGGGCGTAGGGGTTCTCGTTGACGTTGAGCAGCACGGGGACGTCGAGCTGCGGGGCGCCGTAGGGCTCCAGGCCGACCAGGTCGTCCCGGACCGGCAGCCGGCGCTGCGCCGAGGCCGCGGGCCCCGGGGTCACAGGGGTCGCCACGGGACCGACCTGGGGGCTCGTCTCGGCACTCACGCGCCCGATCGTAGCCAGGGCGGTCAGGCCGCGCGGTGACCGCCCAGCTCCAGGACCCGGCGGTCGCCGTCGGGCCGGAAGCCGACCGCGTCCAGGTACTTCTCGGACGCGGTCATCCCGGGCGACGCCACGACGCGGCGCGTGCCCAGCGAGGCGAAGGGTCCGTCGGGCCGGAAGACGAACTCGCCGGGCGTGAAGTCGCGGTGCGCGGGGAGCACGTAGTCCAGGACCACCTGCTGCTCGTCGGGCGCGCTGCCCTCCCGGGTGAGGACGACACCGACCACCTCGTCACCCGAGCTCACGAGGAAGGCGTGCCGCGCGGAGGCGGCGACCTCGTCGGGTGCCCGGCCCCGCAGGTCCGGGTTGAAGGCCACGATGTCCTCGGTGTGGCGCTGCAGCAGGTGGCGCAGGAAGGGCTCGTCCGCGGCGATGGGGACCACGTCGTACGCCCGGGAGTCGTGCCGCCGGCGCGTGAGCCGCGCGATGAAGAACAGGTTGATGCCGACGAGCACCGCGTTCATCGCGACCATCGGCCAGACGGCCAGCACGGCGTTGTAGAACACGAGGACGGCGCTCGCCGACAGGTTGAGGACCCGGAACCGCATGACCCTGGTCTGGAGCAGGGACACGATGAGGACGGCCGAACCGATCCAGCCGACCGCTTCCACGACGGGCACGTCAACCTCCTGGAGAAGGCCCGGCCACGTCGCCGGCACCGGGCTGATCTTACGGCCGCGGGGTCATGCCCGAGCGCAGTCCGAGACCCCGGGAGGAGCCGCGGCGCGCGTCGTTCAGGACGCCGTGGCGGTCTCGACCACCCAGCGCGCCACCAGGTCCCCGACCACGTCGGGGCGGACGACCCCGCTGTGCGTCGCGCCGTCGACGACGACGACCTCGACCGGGTGGCCGCCGTCCGCGAGCGCGGTCTCGAAGCCGCGGGCGAACTCCTCCCCCACCACCCGGTCGGCTGTGCCGTGCACGAGCAGGAACGGCAGGTCGGGGCGCTCGCCGGCGAGCAGGAGCGGGTTGCCCTGGGCCCACAGGTCCGGGGCGTCCGGCTCGGGGACCCCGAAGAGGTTCCCCGCGAGACCGCGGGTCGCGGAGACGTCGTAGGGCCCGGCCAGGCCGACGACGCCGGCGGCCTCGCGCGGCGCGTACGGGCACGACCCGCCGTCCCCCTCGGGGGCCAGGCCGACGACCGCGGACAAGTGCGCCCCGGCGGAGTGGCCGACGAGGACGACCGGGACGTCCGGGACCTGCTCCGCGGCGTACGCGACGGCGCACCGGACGTCGTCGGCGGGGACGGGCCAGGCGGCACCCGTCGAGGACGTGCCGTAGGTGATCGTCGCGACCGCGAGACCCGCAGCGGTGAGGTGCTCCGCGAGGGCCCCGAGCCCGAGCGGGTCGGCCGTCGCCCAGCCGCCCCCGGGGACGAGCACCACGACGGCCGGCGGTGGCGTCACCGGCACGGCCACCGAGGCACCCAGCCCGGCGAGGTACTCCCCCGGGCCCGGCGCGGCCGACGGTCGGGGCGGGGCGCCCGTCACCGGCGGCGGGGAGGGCACCGGTCCGCCGGAGGTCCCGGCGGAGGAGCCGGCGGCCCCGTCCGCCCCATCGGCGGGGCTCCCCCCC